>NZ_CALUMA010000056.1 GCF_944321625.1 uncultured Slackia sp. | reverse complement strand
CCTGGTCGGCGTCGCCAGTACCTCCCCCCCCACTGAGCTGTATCGAAACGACCATGGACACCAGCTGGCGCTCCAAGCGCTTAGCTCCGCCGCAATGCTTGCAGCCTGCCTTTTCACCGTATATTTCGTGACTATGCGCTATGTGATTCGACCCCTCAGTAAAGTGGAAACCGCCGTAAGTGAAATCGGAGCCGGCAATTTCCAGGCCCGCATCAACCCAGACTCGGTTCACGCGCACGACGAGATGAAGTCTCTTTCAGAACACGTCAACGAAATGGCAGAGGAACTCGATTCCCTCCACCAAAACCTCGAAGACAAAATCGCTCAACGCACCGAGCAGCTTGCTGAAGCAAACTCGATGCTTGTTAAGCAGGCTGAGGAACTTGAAAACGTCAATCAGCAGCTTCAGGCAGACGATCGATACAAGTCACATTACTTCACCATGATGAGCCACGAATTGAGGACGCCGCTTACCGCCATCCGTGCATACATCGATATACTCAAAGACTCTTCTTGCGACCACGAGCAAAAGGCGGACATGCTCGAAATGATTCAAGCGAACACGATTTCGCTCTCGAAGCTGGTCAACAACATTCTCGACTCCGCACGTCTCGAAGCTGGAGCCGTCAAACTTGAAATCAGCACCGTCGATGCGACCGACCTCATCAACGAACTTGCAAGGACACTTGAACCCCTTGCCCGTGCGAAATGCATCGACCTGAAGCGGCGCGCAGATGGCGAAGTGCCCCTGTTCCTTGCCGACGAGAACAAACTCATGCACATCCTTGAGAATCTAGGCTCGAACGCTATCAAATACTCAACAGAGGGCGGACGCGTGCTCATCCGCGTATACCATGACAAACCGACCGACACAATTCGGTTCGACGTCATCGACAACGGAAGCGGCATCCCCGAAGACGAGCAACAAATGGTGTTCGAAAAATTCCGCCAGACGGAAAGCTCAATGTCGCGCCCAGTAAGCGGGAGTGGGCTGGGACTTGCGCTCGCAAAAGAATACACCGAGCTTCATGGGGGCACCATTCTCGTGCGCAGCAAGCCTGGGGAAGGAAGTATTTTCACCGTATGCCTTCCCTACCGCAAACCTGATTTCGAACTGGAGTGGGAGGAAGCACAATGACTGCAATCCTAATCGCGGACGATGAGATTAGCATTCGCAACGCCGTGAGCTTCTACATGCAGAAAGAAGGTTACGACGTAGCGACAGCAAAGGACGGAGACGAAGCACTTCGCATCTGGCATCAACGGCGATTCGACGTCGTCATTCTTGATATCATGATGCCAGGGCATGGCGGATACGAGGTCTGTTCGGCAATTCGCGACGAAAACGCCGATGTCCCCGTGATTTTCCTATCCGCGAAAAACGACCTCATCGACAAGAAACTTGGCTTTAAACTAGGAGCGGACGACTATATCACCAAACCATTCGAGCCCGCTGAACTCACGCTACGCGTGAACTCATGCCTTCGCCGCAGTCGATTGGAATCGCACGCGGTAGATGCGAGGTCCGAAGACAGCAGCACCATCACCCTCGGGGACCTCGTGATCAATCGGCGCAGTCGAGAGGTCATAGCGAGAGGTAATCGGATTGATCTCACCACGCGCGAGTACGACGTACTCGTGCATTTAGCAAGCATCCCTGACGCGGTATTCACCCGACAGCAGATTCTTGATGCAGTATGGGGCGTCGATTATTACGGAAGCGCTGGCGTAGTTGCCGTCTTCATTCGCAAGCTGCGCGAAAAAATAGAAGCAGACCCTTCAAATCCCACACATATCTTGACTGAATGGGGCGTCGGCTATCGCCTTGTCTAACATCGCGACCACCACTGAACAATTGCCCGCTTTTGCGCCCCGAGGCAGCCTCAAGCGCATTTATTAAAAAATGACGTCTCCTCGTTAATACTCGTTAATAATTCCTAAGCGCTTCATTAAACACTCGCAAAACATCGATTGCTAAGATAGCGATGTCCGGCAAAATAGCCGTTCTGCCTGGTAAAACAATTGATTCACGGATGATTCCGCACAATTCCAGGCACTTTGTTATCCGTACGCGAGAAGGGGGAGGCATGGCGAAGAAGGACGCCACGGACATCGGCATCGAAGCCCGTATCGACCAAACCGGAAGTAAGGGGAAGGCCATCGGCAGAAGGTCATTTGTCGCCGCTGCCGCCGCAGGAGCCTCGGCGCTAGCGCTGGCAGGATGCGCACCGAAGCAAAGCGCTCAAAACGACGGCGATGATGGCGATGTCGAAGACAGCGAAGCGGCTGCGCAAAAGGAGGAGCTCGAAGAATTTCACATCACAAGCGGCTATAACTGCCATAGCTGTTTTCTGACGGGATACAAGCGCGATGGCAAAATCGTCCGCATCGAGCCCGGTGACCAACCGCAAGCATCCGAGAAAAACAACGCTTGCGGACGTTGCATGGCATTCATGACCAAAGTCCAAGATGAGAACGCACGTGTCATGTACCCGTACAAACGCACAGGAGAGCGCGGCTCGGGCGAATTCGAGCGAATCAGCTGGGACGAAGCAATCGACATCCTGGCGGAGAAGCTTAACGCCACTCTGGCAAAAGACCCGAAAGCGGCGAGTTTCTACATCTTTACCGGCAACATGAATACGCTCTCGTGGTATGCGCCCGCGCGTATGGCGCACTGCCTCGGCGCCTCTACATGGGCGATGGAGGGCATCATGGGCGATCATGGCTCTTCGATGGGGTACAACCTGGTGACCGGACGCCCCGACCCCGGCCATGATCCCGCCGACTACTTGAATTCGAATCTCCTGATTCTTTTCGGCTCCAACGTAGCCGACACCCACATGACAACGCTTCGATACCTGCTCAAGGCCAAGGAGCAAGGCATCAAACTGATTGTCATCGACCCCCGTATGAGCTCGACCGCCGCCATCGCCGATGAGTGGATTCCGATCAACCCCGGCACTGATGCGGCACTCGCTCTCGGCATGATGAAGGTCATCTTCGATAACGACCTGCATGATAAGACCTGGCTGGCAAACTATTCCTGCGCCCCGCTTCTGGTATCCGATGCGACCGGACAGTATATCCATCCAAGCGAAGGCAAGTACTGCGCCTGGGATACCGCAACTAATTCCATGGTCGAAATCGACCCTGCCCAAGCAGGCGGAGAGGACGACAACACGTCTGGCCCAGAAAGCACGCTTGCCCTCACCGGATCGTTCACGGTCAATGGCGAAGCATGCCATCCCACGCTCGACGATCTCATCGCCGAGGCATCGAGCTGGACGCTTGAGCGTACCTCCGAAGTCACAGGCATTCCCGGCGAAACCATTGAACGCATCGCGCTTGAGTATGCCAACGCGAAACCTGGCGCTCTCCAGGCGCGCCAGGGCGTGAGCCGTTACTACTATTCATATGAAGCCTCCCGCAATATCGCTACCCTCGCAGGCATTTGCGGAAACATTGGACGCGCCGGCGGCGGTTGCTCTCGCAACAACGGCGGCAGCCCCATCGACACCAACGTTATAACTGACTTTACCACCGCCGCTGCTGCGCTTTTCAACACCGACGAGTGGAGCGATGTCGGAGACGGCTCGTCGTACAACAGCTTCTCAAGCGGCACGCTCGCCATGTTCACCCCGCGCGAAGAGGAGTTCGAGGCGGCACGCGTCTTCCGCTCTTCGCAGATTTACGACGCCGCAATCACCGGAGACCCCGTGCCGATCGATTTCCTCTATATAGCAACGTCGAACTTCATCAATATGAGCCCCGACGCCCATAAGATTATCGACGAGGTGTTCCCCGCAATCGACTTCATCGTCACCGCCGACCCGTTCTGGACTTGGACGACCAATTATTCCGACCTCGTGCTTCCTGCCACCACATGGCTCGAGAACTGGGATGCGAAGAGCAGCGGAGCCTACATCAGGGTCAACAAGCCGGCAATCGATCACGTGGGCGAAAGCAAATCCGATGTCGAGATCATGACTTTACTTGCGCCGAAGGTTGGGGTTGGCGACGATTGGACCAAGACCGACGAGGAATGGCTTCGCACCATGCTCGACAGCAAGCACTACGCTTTCGAGCACCTCGATGTAGAAGAGTTGATCAACGCCGGCATCGCGGCACGCGCCGATGGAATTTACGATAGGCCCACCTATCCGCTCGGCGACAAAAAGTTCAGCACGGCAACTGGACGTTTCGAGTTTTACACCGAAACGCTTATCCCGTTCGGCGGACAGGTTCCCACATACCTGAGAGGCGAGGACAACCCCGAAAACGAATTCGCAGACCAGTACCCGCTTAACTTCATCCAATACCACGATCGTCGCCAGGTTCACTCCCAGCATTCCGGCATCAAATCCCTGGATGTCCTAGAAGCCGAACCGCATCTATACATCAATCAGGACGACGCGGCGGCACGCGGCATTGCTCACGACGATGTGGTACGTGTTTTCAACAATCGCGGTGAATGCAAGGTGAAGGCTTTCGTTACCCCTGGCATCATCGCCGGAACGACGGCGATGTCCCAAGGATGGTCGCCCGATGACTTCATCGAGGGCCATTACCAATTCTTGACCCACTACGTCAAGAACCCGGCGGAGGAAGCAATCAGCATGACCAACGCAGCATTCTACGACGTCCGCGTTGAAGTCGAGAAGGCATAGGAGGCTGACCGACATGAGTGATACCCAATATGGCATGGTCATTGACTTGCGCGGCTGCACGGGATGCCAAACTTGCGTCCTCAGCTGTAAAACATCCAATGAGGTTGCTGGAGACAACTTCTGGAACCATGTGATCGACTACAACGAGCAACAGCTGTACATGCCCGTCAGCGGAGAAAAGGTCTCCATGGCGTTCCGCCCCACTCTGTGCAACCATTGCGCATCTCCGCTTTGCGTGGCAAGCTGTCCCACCGGTGCAATGCACAAAAATGAAGAGACCGGCATCGTCTCCGTTGATCGAGACATCTGCATCGGATGCGACTCATGCATCAATGCTTGCCCCTATGACATCCCCGTTGCCAACGAGGATGAAAAAGTGGTAGAGAAATGCAATTTCTGTGCTGGACGCGTCGAAAACGGCAAGGATCCGTATTGCGTCGCAGCCTGCCCTGCACGCGTTCGCCATTTCGGAATAATCTCTGATCCGAACAGCGAAGTATCTGCTCTCATAGCTGAGAACAGTGCACAGGTTTATAAGGAAGAAAGCGGCACCAACCCCTCGGTGTACTACATCCTTCCCACAAGCCTCGAGTAACGCGTCTGTGGCATCCCCCCTCCACCGAAAGCCCCCGATTAGGCAATACCTGATTGGGGGCTTTCCTTATTTGGCGACAAAACGCCAGCGCTTATGCGCCAAAGCTCTAGCATACGCGGCCCAACACCTTGATATTTTCACGCCATGACTACGAAGAGCGCTAGAAGCCCAGATCCTCCGCGATCAGGATCACCTTGACGCGGCCGGCATGGCGGTTGTGGCGCGTGACCACGATGTTGCAGCACATGCAGCCTTCCTCGTGGCACTGGGCGCACACGCCCACACGCTCGCAAGGGGTTCCCGCATGCAGGCGCGTCGCATTGGGCGGGCATGCCATGGTCTGGATGCGCTTCACGCCGGCGTCCACGTCCTGCACCACCTTGTTCATGCCCACGAGCACGATGACCTGACGTGGGCCGTACAGCAGGCAGGCCAGACGGTTGGAGTTGCCGTCGATGTTCACCAACTCGCCGGCGCGGGTGATGGCGTTCGCGCCCATGAAAAAGCAGTCGGCACCGAGGTGCGCGAGATACATGGCGCGCAACTCCTCGGGGCCGTTCGCCGTGGAGCGATCGAGCAGGCGGTAATCCCCCGCCTGAAGCATAGCCTTCACGCCCGTCTGTTCGAACGTGACCGTGCCTCCCCATCCGATGGATGAGCCCTGCGGCACGAGAGTTTTCACCAGCTCCACCGCAGCCGCGCTATCCTCGCAGAAGTAGCCCTCCATGTTGCGGCGCTCAAGCTGCTTGATGATGGTTTTGGCGGTTGCGGCAAACGCCACTTTGCGCGGATCGGTCATGATTCCTCCCCTTCACGCTATTTCTTCGCTGCGGGTTTCTTGGTCGACGTCTTCTTGGCCGTGGATTTTGCCTTTGCAGCCGTCTTGGCGCCGCTCTTCTTCGCGGCCGCCTTAGCCTCTTTCTCCTCGGCCTCCTTCTCCTTGCCAGGGCAGTCGAAGTTGGGGCAGAGCTTCCAGGGGCCGCGAGCGGTCTTCACCACCACCATAGGCGCGCCGCAATGCTCGCACACTTCCTCGGTGGCGATAAGCTCGCCGTACTGGGGCAGCGGATAGCTGGTGTTGCACTCGTCGTAGTTTTCGCAGCGGATGAAGCGCTTCAAAGTGCGCGGGTTCTTGGACGCGATCAGCTTCTTGTCCAGCCCCTTGGCAGCGCACGTGGGACACGTGCCCACCACCACATCGGGTTCCTGGTTGGTGGGACAGTTGGGATCGATGCACATGACGCGCGGCTTGGAGCGGAAAGCCGTCACCTTGATCTGCGGCATGCCGCACGTGGGGCACTTCTCCTCCACCGCCTCGATCTTGCCCTTGGGCAAAGGATAGGTCACGTCGCACTCGGGCCAGCCGGCGCAGCCGATGAACATGGAGCGCGTCTTGGACGAGGCGCGCAGCTGCAGATCCTTGCCGCACTTGGGGCACGGGCCCACGTACGCATCCGCAGCCACAGCGTCGGACAGCGCCTCCTTGACCTCTTCGGAATGCGGCAGGAGCTCGCGCAGAACGTCATTCAGAATATCGCGCGACAGAGCCACCACCTCGCGGCGCGTCTTGGTGCCGTTGGCGATGCCGTCCATGTCCTCTTCGAGCGTTGCCGTCATATCGGGCGTAGTGATTTGCGGTGCGAAACGACCCAGCGCATCGCATACTGCAATACCCAGCTGACTAGGCTCGATGGGGTCGTTTTGAATGTACTTTACAGTGTATAGACGTTCTATAATCGCATGTCGCGTGGCTTTGGTGCCAAGCCCCAGGCGCTCCATCTCCTGGATGAGCTTGCCCTGGCTGTAGCGCGCCGGCGGCTCGGTCTGCTTCTTGGTGCACGTAGCGCCCTTGAAGTCCACCGTCATGCCCTCGTCGAGCGCGGGAAGCTGCTCGTCCTTCTTGAGGCCGTAGGGATAGATCGCGCGGAAGCCCGGCTTCACCAGCACGTCGCCGCGCGTGACGAACGGCTCGCCGTTCACGTCCACCGTGACCTTGGTACCCTCCACCACCGCCGCGTCGGAAAGCGTGGCGAGGAAGCGGCGCGCGATCAGGTTGTAGAGCTTCCATTCCGGGCCGCCCAGCTTGTCGGGGTCAGCCGCAGCCGTGGGATGGATAGGCGGATGGTCGGTGGTCTCCTTCTTGCCGCGCGTGGCCGTGAGCGCGCCCTTCTTGAGCAGCTCCTGGCAGTACGAGCGGTAGGCCGGCACCTCGGACAGGCGCTTGACCGTGCCCGCCAGATCGAGCGACTCAGGGTACACCGTGTTATCCACACGAGGATAGCTGATGTAGCCATCCATGTACAGGCTCTCGGCGATGCGCATGGTGCGCGCGGGAGAAAGCCCCTCTGCCGCTGCGGCCGCCATGAGGCTCGTGGTGTTGAACGGCACGGGGGCGGCCACGGTGCGCTTGCGCTTCTCGATAGAGGCGACGGTGCCGCACGATACGCCCTCCACGTGCGCCATCACGGCGTTGGCCTCGGCCTCACTCTTGAAGCGCGCCGTTGCGTGCGTGGCCTCGAACTCATCGGTGCCGTGCTGGAAGCCCGCCTTGATTACCCAATAATCCTCAGGCACGAACGCCATGCGCTCGCGCTCGCGCGCCACAATGAGCGCGAGCGTGGGAGTTTGCACGCGTCCGGAGCTGCGCACGTTGCCGTAGCCCGCAAACTTCACAATAGTCAGGTAGCGCGTGAGCACCGCGCCCCAGATAAGGTCGATGTCCTGGCGACTTTCGCCCGCCTGCGCGAGGTTCTCATCCAGCGCCACCAGATTGGTGAACGCGTGCGTAATCTCCTCCTTGGTGATGGCGGAATAGCGCGCACGCGACACGGGAGCTGTGGTGTTGACCTCCTTGATGCAGCTGAGCGCGTCGGAGCCGATGAGTTCGCCTTCGCGGTCGAAGTCGGTGGCGATGATGATGTCGTCGGCCTTCTTGGCGAGGTTCTTCAGGCTGCGGATGATGTCCTTTTCCTTGGGCAGCTTCTCGATGGGCGCATAGGCCAGATACGGCAGCGCGCCCATCTTCCAGGCACCCATCTGCACGCCGTCGGCCGTGAAGGGCTTGCGCTTGGTTTTGAACGGCGGCTTAGGAAGGAAGTCGGGGATATCGGCCGGGCGCACCTCGCCCTCCGCGTTGACGCCCTGCCAGCCGTCCTTCTTGCTGTAAACGATGGACGGCATGAAGTCAGGCTCAAGGATGTGACCGCGCAGACCAATGGTCACCCACTCCTCGCCGTCGCGCGTAAAGCGATAGACAGGCGTGTTGTACACCTTGTCGGCCTTGGGCTTGCCCACCCCCAAAAGGTCGGCGATCTTCTGCGCTGCAATGTTTTTCTCGGTGACGACCAGCTTCAACGTGAATCCCTCCGATGCTGATGCGAAATATGCTCAAACAGCGTGCAGCAAATCCGGCTCATCGGCAAAAGCCACACGAAGTAGACGAATCGGTGCATTAGGATACACGATTTTGAGGCAATGATGCCGAACCGAAACCTTGAAAGCATATATATGAAGGAAAGGATGACCGTGAAAACAGGAAGAGCGGCGTGAATAGCACCGCTCCAAAATGATAATCGGCATCACCCGCAGTAACCTCGTGTAGTTTGGCCCCTTACCTAGGCGGGCTCCGCTGACATCGACAGTAACATACAGCCCTGCCCTCAAGGCCGACACCTTTCGAACGCCCCGCACAACGAAGTGCTTTCGCTCTACGGCGGCGATTTCAAAAACGCCGTCTACACCGAAATATCCATGCTCGTGGACTGCGGCAAGGACGGCGCATAGGCCGAAGCGACCGCCCCCATCGCCCCCTTCATCATACGATGGAACAGCGACGCCATCTCTTCGGGCGTTTCTTTCATACCCTCCTCGAGCCATGTCACGAACACGGTGAACACCGCACCCGAATAAAACGGCAGGCAGTAGCGCAGAATGTTGTCGTAAGGCATGTCGCCCGCCGCGTCTTCGATGAATTCGCCGAACATGCGCATGTACAGCGCCGTGAACCCCGCCTTATGCAGCGTGAGCAGCGTGGATCGGTACGCGCGAAAGTAGCGGAACATGCGCAGGATGCTGTCGTATTCCAGTACGCTGCGGTTTTCGCCGATGGTCTTCTGGCGAAAGTCGTCGATGATGATGGCGCCCGCCGTAGCGATAACGTCTTCCTTTGACTCGAAGTTGCGGTAGTACGACGCGCGTGCCACGCCGGCGCGGGCGACGATGTCGCTCACCGTAATGTCGGAGAAATGCTTCTCGTTCATGAGGCGCAAAAGCGAGCGGATAATGCGCCGCTTGGTGCGCTCGTTCGCCAGCGTGCGTTTATTGCGAGCCGCCATCATTCCTCCCCTACGTAAGCACCGGACTTCTTGCGAGACATTCGGCGCGCAACTGTATCACATGGATTCATTGACGCTCGAAGCTGCGCCGCTAAGATAGCATATGAGACATTTTGTATCATATGGGAATTCATCGCAAGACGGTCAATTCCCTTTTCTTAGAGCGAGGATTGCGATGATCATAATCACCGACACCGCATCGGACATCCTGGAAAGCGAAGCAAAGGAGCTCGACGTGCGCCTGGCACCGTTCGACATCTCCTTTGGCGATGAGCACTGCAACCGCAACACGCCCGAAGACCTTGACCGGTTCTATCGGCTGCTCACCGGCGGCGACGAGTTTCCCAAGACCAGCCAGCCTTCGCCGGAATGCTTCCTCGAGCACATCCAGGAAGCGCAGGAGCGCGACGAGGACGCCCTGGTAATCGCCTTGACTTCCACCATCTCGGGTTCGGCGGAATCGGCGCGTCTGGCGGCAAAGCTGTCGGGCTACGACCGCGTTGCGGTGGTCGATTCGCGCCAGGCGATCGTGAGCGAGCGCATGGTGGTGGAATACGCATGCCGCCTGCGCGATGAGGGAAAATCGCTTGAAGAGACCGTCGAGGCTATCCAGGCATTCAGCGAGCGCATTCAGATCAGCGGCATCCTGGACACCCTCACCTATCTGCAAAAGGGCGGGCGCATCCCCGCGTCGCTCGCACGCATCGGCAACCTGCTGAAGATCAAGCCGCTCGTCGCCGTGGAAGACGGCGTGCTCATGAGCCCCACCGCCGCCCGAGGAACCGCGGCGGCGAAGAAAGCCATCTGGAAACGCCTTGACCCGGAGCATCTTGACACGTCGTGGCCAATCTATTTCGTGTACGCCGACCGCCGCGATTTGGCCGAGAAATTCGCCGAAGAGACGATCGAGAAGTTTGGACTCGACTCTAAGAACGCGCGCGTCTGCCAGATCAGCGGCACCGTAGGCGCCCACCTAGGCCCCGGCTGTTTCGGCTACGCGTTCCTGACAAAATAAAGAAGGCCGCATTAAGCTGCGGAATCGGAACGAAACAGCGAGGCCCGCTCTCGCACCGGAGATTCGTGGGTTCTCGGAGGCGCCGCGTACTTCGTACGCAAGCCTGCGAGAACGCGCGAAGATTCGGTGCGAGAGCGGGCCGCAGCGTCGCAGCGTCTCATAGAGCAGTTACGCCGGCTGGAAAGCCGGCGTAACGATTAATCTTCCTGAATAGATTTATAGAACTTGGCATCGCCGTAGACTTCCTCCACGGACTTGCCGTCCAGCCACTTCAGAGCCATGAACTCGCTCAGCGTGGGAACGAGATCGGAGCAGTCGGTGAAATGCCCCTTGTCATTCATCACGGCGCAATCCTGCGCACGCCAATACCCATCGGTGTGGGTGAGATAGAACGTCTTGCCTTCGACTTCCATGAACACGCGCGTATGCGCACGGAGGTAATTGGAGAGCTCGTCGAAATCCGCGATTTCAAGCGTCTCCTCAGCCTGCAGTCCCATGGCGTCTCCTCTCATTGAGGGCTTCGGCGAATAGATTCGCGCTGCCCTTTCCTCGGTTGTCCTACGACGCCCAAGCGCCGTTTCTTAACGATGAATCTATCTTACTATAGAAACGGCCGTCGTGCGCTCCGCTTTTAGGTTTTCTCGGGCTCGCGCGCCAAGCGCCCTACTCCCCGTGGTTTTCCCCGAACACCTTCGCGCACAGCTTGGCCGACTCGGCCGCGTCCTTCGCGTAGTAATCGGCTCCCACCATCTGCGCGTACTCAGGCGTGAGCACGGCGCCGCCCACGAACACCTGTACATCGGGCGTCTGCTCGCGCAGCAGGCGGATGGTCTCCTCCATGCCGCGCACCGTGGTAGTCATGAGCGCGGAAAGGCCCACCAGCTTGAGGCCCCGCTCGCGCACGCAATCCACCACCGCCTGGGGATCAACGTCACGCCCCAGGTCATACACCTTGTAACCGTAGTTTTCGAGCAGCATGCGCACGATGTTCTTGCCGATGTCGTGGATATCGCCCTTGACGGTTGCCAGTGCAAGCTCGCCCTTGGTGGCGGTCGCA
The DNA here is from genome assembly GCF_944321625.1 of uncultured Slackia sp. Classification (GTDB taxonomy): domain Bacteria; phylum Actinomycetota; class Coriobacteriia; order Coriobacteriales; family Eggerthellaceae; genus Slackia. The sequence goes on along the minus strand of NZ_CALUMA010000056.1, from coordinate 4,195 downwards.
TCGGCAGGGGCGGCCTCGCGAATCACGTCGAAGCCCGGCTTGGCCGCCTCGGCGGAGGCCATGAGCTGCGGCAGGAAGAACGTTCCGCGCTCGAACTTATCCCCCACCTCATCGAGTGCGGGAATAAGCATGGCATCGATGATGTCCATGGGGTCGTGCATCGCCAAGAGCGTGCGCACCGCATCCGCCGCCTGGGCGCGACGCCCCGACACGATGCAGTGGCGCAGCTGCGATTCGGGATCGGCGTTCGCTTCCGCCGTCGCATTGGATGCCGACGGCGCAACGCCCGAAGCCGCAGACCCCGCCGCGCCTCCAGGCTGCGCGCTTCCCGCCTGTGCGCCCCCGGCCGCACCCGACGCACCTGCCGGGGCCGACGACGGGCTCAGCGTGCGCCCAGCGTATTCCTCCACATAATGGCGGGCTCCCGCGTCCTGCCCGCACAGCACACGCCAGGAGTCAACCGCCTCGCGATAGCGGGCGGAATTGGGATTCAGAATGGGCATGTCGAGGCCGGCCGCAAACGCTGCCGAAAGAAACGTCGCGTTCACTACCTCGCGCAGCGGCAGGCCGAAGCTCACGTTGGACACGCCCAGTACGGTGCGCACGCCCAACCGTTCCTTGCACATGGTGATGGCGCGCAGAATTTCGACCACTTCGGACTGATTGGTGGCGGCGGCCATCACCAGGCAGTCGATGAACACGTCCTCGCGCGGAATGCCGTAGCTCTCGGCGGTGCGCACGATGCGTTCGGCGATGGCGAAGCGCTCCTCCGCGGTAGGCGGAATGCCGTTCTCGTCGAGCGTGAGGCCTATCACAGCGCAGCCGTAGTGCTTCACCACGGGCAGCACGGCCTCAAGATTCTCGCGCTTACCGTTCACGGAGTTCACGATGGGTTTGCCGGCATACACGCGCACCGCCGCCTCCACCGCCGCAGGGTCGGACGAGTCGATCTGCAGCGGGCAGCCCGTGACGCTTTGGATGCGGCCCACCAGATCGCACAGCACAGCTGCTTCGTCAAGTTCGGGCAGGCCGGCGTTCACGTCCAGGATGTCGGCCCCCGCCTCAGTCTGACCGATGGCTTCGTTCAGGATGTAGTCCACGTTGCCCGTGCGCAGCGCCTCCTTGAGGCGCTTCTTGCCCGTGGGGTTGATGCGCTCGCCGATGACGGCCACGTCGCGCCCCTCAAGCACTACAGCGCGGTTTGCGCTGGTCACGCCACACAGCGCACGTACGTCGCGCGGCACGGGACGATGCCTCTCCACAAGCGCAGAGAGCTGGCTGATATATGCAGGGCTCGTACCGCAGCAACCGCCCACGATACTCGCCCCCGCCTCGATCAACGCAGCGGCATCGCGCGCGTAGCTTTCAGGAGTCACCTCGTACACCGTGTGCCCATCGACCATCTTGGGGAGCCCCGCATTCGCTTGCACCATAATCGGACACGACGCGGCGGCCGCCATCTCGCGCACGATGGGGAGCAGCTCCGCCGGGCCAAGCGAACAGTTCACGCCCAATGCCTGCACGCCCAGGGCCGCAAGTGTCATGGCAGCGATTCGAGGGCTTGTGCCCAGGAACGTGCGCCCGTCCTCTTCGAACGTCATGGTGGCGAACACCGGCAGGTTGCAGTTTTCTTTAGCGGCAAGCACCGCGGCCTTCATCTCGAGAAGATCGGCCATCGTCTCAATGAGGATGATGTCGGCACCTGCCGCTGCGGCTGCGCGCACCTGTTCTGCGAACAGGTCATACGCCTCATCAAACGGCAGCGTGCCCAGCGGCTCCAAGAGCGCGCCCGTAGGTCCTATGTCGGCCGCCACGTAACGGGCGCCCGATGCGCGAACGCATTCGACCGCGGCCTTGAATACCTCGTCCACACGTGCCGCATCGCCCAGCTTGCGTGCATTGGCCCCAAACGTGTTGGTGGTGACGGCCTGACTTCCCGCTTCCACGTAAGCGCGGTGGATGGCAGTGACCTCCTGCGGATTGGTCAGGCACAGAAGCTCAGGCAGCTCGCCCGCAGCGAGGCCCGCCCCCTGCAGCATAGTGCCCATCGCGCCGTCGAACAGCAGATACTCCTCGCCCGCCAGCACGCGCGCAAGATATTCGTCCTTGATGCGCAAACGCTTCGAATCGCACAGCGCGCCGGCTTCGCGTAAGGCTTCCGCGCCGCAGGGCTTTCCCTGTTCGCGCAGGTTTTGAATGGCATTGGTTATCGGTAGCATGGTGTTCCCATCTTTCTCAACATGCAGCGTTCGCGTGCGGGACAAGCGACGCACGATCGTCGGTCGACCGCAGCGCGCGGCCCCTCGAACAGCCCCATAAATGCCGTAACGCTCTTGGCCGGCACCACGAATCCGCCTTGCGTGGGCGTCATACCTATGCGCCTGTCGGCACCCAAGATGCGCACGATGTGCGGTTGGACGGAGAGCGGCAAATCGCCGTATCCAGGGCTGAATCGAGAGCCGGCGGTGAGCCCACGCTCCTTCGCCGCGGCGAGCGCATCGGCACTGCACATATCGGCAACCGTTTCCACGAGAGCCGAACCCGCTGCACTGAAAAGCGCGGCCGTCGTGGCATCGACCGCCGCAAGACGGCGCGCCTCGCGCTCGTTGGAGAGCCCCAGCGTGCACGCCAGAACCACGCACTCCGTCGCGCCCTCAAGATGAGCGGAAATGTCAGCTCCGGGAAGCTCCAGCGTGCTACCTTCAAGCTTCAATACGGGTTTTCCCTGGTCATCATAGCCGCGGCGAACCGGAAACGTGCGCCAGGAAAACCGCGGCGCAGACGTGCGCTCGCAAAGCTCGACGGCCCCATCGATACGCGCGGCAAGCTCGGGCGCAATCTCTTGCCCCGCATGGCCCAGGTAGCGAAGCATCTCGCCCCGATCGACCTTCGCGCCCTCAACTGCAACGGCGGCTTCGCTTAAGCGACCTGCTCCGTTCAAAGCCCGCTGCGTTCCGTTTTCAACCTCGCGGGATTCACCTGAGGCATCCTTTGTCGCCGCAACCGGCTGCGCCGGGCCTGAAGCGGAATGTTCTTCTAGCATGACGCTCCATCCGCAGCCTTTGCGGCTTTCGGGCCAAAGCCGGCCATACCCAGCGCTTCCACGGCCGCAGCAGCGACATCGGGCTTGTTCATCGTGTACACATGCACGCCGTCCACGCCCGCCTCGGCCAGGCCCACCAGCTGCTTGCATGCGTACTCGATGCCGGCGGCGCGCAGGCTCTTGGAGTCGTCCTCATAGCGGGCAAGCAGCTTCACCACGGGCGAAGGCAGGCTGGCGCCGCACATGAACACCATGCGCGTGATCTGGGACTTCGACATAAAAGGCATCACGCCGAGCGTGATAGGCACCTCGATACCGGCAAGATGAGCATGGTCCAGGAAGCGCAGCGCGCACTCGTTGTCGAAGAACAGCTGCGACACGAAGAACTCGGCACCGGCGTCTTGCTTCTGTTTGAGGTGCTCGATGCTCTCCTCGAAATCGAGACACGTCACATGTCCCTCGGGATACGCCGCCGCGCCTACGCAAAAGCCCGCCTCACGCACAAGCGGAATGAGGTCTTTCGCGAACTTGAAATCATTGGTCGTCATGCCCTCGACGGCATCGCCACGCAATGCGAGCACATTCTGAATGCCTGCGGCCTTCATGGCGCCAAGCGTTTCGGCAATTCCCTCGCGCGTAGCATTCATGCAGGTCAAATGCGCCATAGAGGTCAGATTGAACTCATCGTTCATCATGCGCGCCACATCGATGGTGCGGCCGCTGTTGCCGCCGCCGCCCGCCGAATACGTCACCGAAACGAACGCGGGGTTAAGCGACGCCAACCCCGACACCACCTCGCGCGCCTCCTCCATGGGAAGCTCGCCCTTGGGCGGAAAGATCTCGAATGAAACGGGCAGGCCGTCGGCCTGGAAGACATCGACGATATGCATAGCGGGCTCGCTTTCTTCGAATGGGCATCGTTATATGTAAGCGATTCATTATACCGACGAGCGATAGAGAATCCGTATGCAACACGCACGAGAAACGCAGTTGAAACGAACGTTAGCCCGGATGTCGCGGGTGCTTAGCGACGCGTAGTGCAGGCTCATTCTGAATTTGGCGCAAAAATTTTCGGAAATCTGCTGTTAGCTTTGGTAAACACGCCGCAATTCGTCCCGAATCCGCTCCCAAACGCCTTAAGCGGCCCGATTT
>NZ_CALUMA010000055.1 GCF_944321625.1 uncultured Slackia sp. | reverse complement strand
CAATCGACAAAGGCAGCCCGCCACCAACAGGCCCCGACACGAACATGTGTCGGGGCCTTTGTGTATCAGAGTTGATTAATTCTTACCTGAGCCGGGAAACGCCGAGCGGATATGCTGCGCGCTAGCTACTACGCAGCTAAAACGCCGGGCAAAACGCAGTCGTCCGCTACTCCATCGTATGGGTGGAGAACACCGGATCGTCCCGCCAGATGCGCACGGCTTCATTCAGGGGCACGCCAAGCTCTGCCGCCGCGACGCGCGTGGCGTTCATGTCGATGATGCGCTGGTTCGCCGACCCGCGGAATCGCAGCGTGATGTCCTTCTGCGCCTGAATGAAGGGGCCGTCCACCAGAATATCGATGGCGCCCAGAAGGCGATCGGTCACCTCGGTGTGATGCCTGCCGCCCGGCATGAGCTCTTCGAGCACGTCGCCCGTGTAGCACCACACTGTCTTCTCGGGGAAACGCGCCTTCACGCGCTCGACGAAATCAACCAGCCCCGCCTGGTTCTCGGGCTCCATGGGCTCGCCGCCCAAAAGCGTGAGGCCGTCCACGTATTCCGGCTCAAGGCTCTTGAGAATCGCCTCTTCCGCCTCCGCGTCAAACGGCTCGCCCGACGCGAAGTCCTGCGCCTCCTCGTTGAAGCAGAACGGACACCCCCTGCGACACCCCGAAACAAACAGCGAGGTGCGCACCCCTTCGCCATTAGCGATATCGCAGTATTTGATAGCGGAATAGTTCACCGCTCGCTCCTTTCGGGTCCCATGCACAGGGCCCAACGTCGAACAAAGCGTTTGGCCCTTGTCGACGCTGGCATCCAAACCCGTGCCGATCGCCAAACCTATCGCATTCCAATGGGCAAATGCGCCCATTGAAACAGCCATGTACACGCGTTTTCGAGAAAAACGCCATTATTTTTGAGTTACGAACTCCGCGTACAAGCACCATTCGTGCTTTCCGCTTCGAAACGACGGGTTCAAGCGTCAAAACGACTCAAACCTAGCGTAAACAGCCCGGTTTTCCAATCAAAATGCTCCGACACAACCGAAAACAGGCGTTTATCATCGCTCAGGCAGTTCGCAACTCGAAAAAAGTGGCAATTTCGGCGCTCTTCCTTGTACGCAGGATTCGCAAGTCAAAAAAAGTGGCGCGTACAGAGAAAAACGCCGCCCCGGAAAGGGCGGCGCGATTCTCGACGCAACAATTACAGGTGTAGCACGCGGTCGCGAATCTCTTCGGTACGGCCCTGGTTCCAGAACTGCGTGCCGATGTATCCGCAGGTACGACGCGCCACGTTGAGCTTCTCGGGGTCGCGGTTGCCGCAGTGCGGGCACTCCCACACCAGCTTGCCATCGTCCTCCACGATCATGATCTCGCCGTCGTAGCCGCACTCCTGGCAGTAATCGCTCTTGGTGTTGAGCTCGGCGTACATGATGTGATCGTAGATGTACTGCATCACGCGAATCACAGCCTGCAGGTTGTCCTGCATGTTGGGCACCTCAATGTAGCTGATGGCACCGCCGGGAGAGAGCTGCTGGAACTCGCTCTCGAACTTCAGCTTGGTGAACGCGTCGATCTCCTCGGACACATGCACGTGATAGCTGTTGGTGATGTAGCCCTTGTCGGTCACGCCCTCGATCACGCCAAAGCGACGATGCAGGCACTTGGCGAACTTGTACGTGGTGGACTCGAGCGGCGTGCCGTACAGCGAGTAATCGATGTTCTCGCCGGCCTTCCACTCGGCGCACTTGTCGTTCATGTGCTGCATGACGGCGAGCGCGAAATCCTTGCCGTGCTCGTCGGTATGGCTCACGCCCTTCATGTAGCGCACGCACTCGTACAGGCCGGCATAGCCCAGGCTGATGGTGGAATATCCGCCGTAGAGCAGCTTGTCGATGGTCTCGCCCTTGTCCAGGCGGGCCAGCGCGCCGTACTGCCACAGGATGGGCGCCGCGTCAGAGAGCGTGCCCTTCAGGCGCTCATGACGGCAGCGCAGCGCCTTATGGCACAGCTCCAGACGCTCGTCGAAAATCTCCCAGAACTTCTTCTCGTCGCCCTTGGACGAGCACGCCGCATCCACCAGGTTGATGGTGACCGCGCCCTGGTTGAAACGGCCGTAGTATTTGGGCTTGCCCGGCTCGTAGTTGCCCGCGTTGGCAATGTTGTCGAAGCCGTTGCCCGAGCGGTCGGGCGTCAGGAAGCTGCGGCAGCCCATGCAGGTCTAGCAATCGCCCTCGCCGGGCTGCTCGCCCTTGGACAGCTTGAGCTCGCGCATCTTCTTCTCGGAGATGTAGTCGGGCACCATGCGCTTGGCGGTGCACTTGGCGGCCAGCTTGGTCAGATAGAAGTACGGCGAATCCTCATGGATGTTGGATTCCTCCAGCACGTAGATGAGCTTGGGGAACGCCGGGGTAATCCACACGCCCGCCTCGTTCTTCACGCCCTCGTAGCGCTGGCGCAGCACCTCTTCGATGATCATGGCAAGGTCGTGGCGCTCGGCGTCGGTGCGTGCCTCCCCCAGATACATGAACACGGTGACGAACGGGGCCTGGCCGTTGGTGGTCATGAGCGTGACCACCTGGTACTGGATGGTCTGGACGCCGCGGCGAATCTCGTCGCGCAGGCGGTTCTCCACCACCTCGGACACCTTGTCGGGCGATGCCTCAAGGCCCAGCGTGTTGATTTCGTCCAGCACCTGGCGGCGAATCTTCTGACGGCTCACGTCCACGAACGGAGCGAGGTGCGTGAGGCTGATGGACTGACCGCCGTACTGGCAGCTTGCCACCTGGGCGATGATCTGCGTGGCGATGTTGCACGCGGTGCTGAAGCTATGCGGGCGCTCGATCATGGTGCCGGAGATCACGGTGCCGTTCTGCAGCATGTCCTCCAGGTTCACCAGGTCGCAGTTGTGCATGTGCTGCGCGAAGTAGTCGGAGTCGTGGAAGTGGATGATGCCTTCCTCGTGAGCCTTCACCACGTCCTGCGGCAGCAGCATGCGCATGGTGAGGTCTTTGGACACCTCGCCCGCCATGTAGTCGCGCTGCACGGAGTTGACCGTGGGGTTCTTGTTGGAGTTCTCCTGCTTGACCTCTTCGTTGTTGCACTCGATCAGCGACAGGATGCGGTCGTCGGTGGTGTTGGCGGTGCGCTTGAGGCTTTGCACGTAGCGGTAGATGATGTAACGACGCGCCACGTCGTAACGGCCCAGAGCCATAATCTGGTTCTCCACCATGTCCTGAATCTCTTCCACCGACACGGTGTGGCCGGCGCGCTCGCACAGCCATTCCACGCTGTGGGCGGCGAAAGCAATCTGGTCAGCGGTCAGACGCTCGTTGGGCTCGGCCTCGTTGTTGGCGCCCTCGATGGCGTGCACAATCTTGTTGATGTCGAACGCGACTTCCGAACCGCTTCGCTTGATGATCTTCATGGCGAAATCTCCTGACCCTTTTCCTCTGCCACCTGTTGTTCGCCGCCTTGCGCCGGCGCGTTGTACCCTATCCGCCGCTGGCCATGCCAAGCGCCTTGTCCACCTCGCGCAATTCCGGTTTCCCCCTTGCGGAAAGTATCCGAAAGAAAGTTTACCGAAGCGCGCAATTCTTCCGCCTGCCCTGCCGCATGGCCGCAGGCGTACCTCGCTAATTGATACCGGAATGATAACATTTAAAAACGCCGGCCCGAATTTCACGGCGGCGTTTTCTGTGCGGACACATAATAACCCCAAACGGGCACAAGATATTGTGTTTTCTTATTCAAATGACCACTTTATTATGTTTGTGCAGGTGGGCACGAATGAAAAAGTTTTTTGAGGGTCTTTCACGAAAAAATACACATGCTAGCACCTGCGAAAACGCGAAAAAGTTTGCCGTAAAGACTTGATTTTTAAAAAGAATTGCAGGAAGAAACGGTCAGAATCAAGCAGGATAGCCCATCTCCGCAGATGGGCACATATAGATTAAGGCAGTGGGAAAAGCATAAAGGAAAACACTGCCTGTCTCCGAAGAGAGGAGTTCAGCAGATTCTCGGGGTCGTGGGTGGTTCCCGACAATCTCCGCCATCGAGAGGGACGGGCATATCCTTCGGAAGCATAAGCGGTTCCCGGAGTCCTCTGCCGCCGAGAAGAAAGGCATCGGCTACTTTGCGTGATGCCTTGCGTAAGAGCGCCCAGCTTCGATAAACCTCCGCTCCGAAGTGGGGAGCTCCGGCAAAACCCCAGCGACAGGGTTCAAAACTCAATCAAATTGCAGTCCATTGTCGAAATAGGCAAGTTTTGAACTCTTCGGCACCGAATCAGGAGACCCCTTGCAAGATAAACTATTAAAATCCCAGCTCTCCATTAATAGTTTCAAGATTTGTACGTCTTCGAGCGGCGTCAAGAGTTCAAAACTCGAACAAATCGTTAACGCACTTCAAATAGCGGCAGTTTTGAACCCTTGACGACTAAGGAGCCGGGGCATAGGCAGCCTCGAGGAATCAGACAGCTCCAAGAACCCGCTCGCCTACATTGGCCAGGGTTACTTTGCGTTGGGATTGGTGGTTCCTGCGAGGGGCTTCTCGCCGGGGCGCGCCGCAGGACCTACCAGTTCGTGCGCCGTATACGGCTCCTCGAGATACGCCACCTCTTCGGGCGAAAGCTTCATATCGAGCGCCGCTACGGCATCATCCACGCACTCGGGCTTGCTGCAGCCCACAACGGGCGCTTCGATGCCGCGCGCCCAGTGCCAGGCGAGCGCCACGCGCGACATAGGCACTCCGTGATTGGCTGCCACCTCTGCCACGCGCTCCACGATGGGCATGTCGCGCTCACGATCGGCATCGTACTTGTTGCGCAGCACCACATCGGTAGTCGCACGCTTGGATACGCCTTCCCAGGTGGGGCGCGTTAGGTGGCCCGAAGCCAGCGGGCTGTACGGCGTGATGGCCATGCCGAACTGGCGGCACACGGGAACCATCTCGCGTTCGTCTTCGCGGTAGAGCAGGTTGTAATGGCACTGCATGCTAGTGAATTTCGTCCAGCCGTTGCGCTCGGCTGCCACTTGCATGTTGTGGAGTTGGTAGGCGTACATCGCGCTTGCGCCCAGGGCGCGCACCTTGCCCGCACGAACCAGGCTGTCCAGCGCCTCCATTGTCTCTTCGATGGGCGTGTCGTAGTCGAAGCGATGGATGATGTAGAGATCCAGATAATCGGTGCCCAAGCGCGAAAGCGTGCCGTCAATCTCGCGCAGAATGGCCTCGCGCGACAGGCCGCCCTCATTGAAGAACACCTTGCTCGCCAGCACTACATCCTCACGTCGCACGCCCAAGTCACGCAGCGCTGCCCCGATGTACTCCTCGCTCGTACCGTGCGCGTAGCAGTTGGCCGTGTCGATGAAGTTCACACCGGAATCCAACGCACGCTTGATAACAGTGCGCGTCTCCTCGGGCCCGATGGTCCACTCGTGATAATCCGCCGAAGCCCTCCCAAAGCTCATGCCACCAATGCAAATGGGCGATACCTCAATGCCCGAATGTCCTAGTTTCACACGCCTCATAGCTATATCGTTCCCTTCTCCCTTCAAAAGGATGTCATTTTTACATTGAAAGTCGCAAATATCGCCAAAAACACCGTCGAAATGACGTCCTTTGCAGCCACCCGCTCCGACTGACGCGCGGCTGGAGCATCGCGACAACGCGCTCTTCTGTTTAGTACCCTAGCTCGCCGAGCCAAGCGCTTGCATCATCGACGGAGCCGGCGCCAAAGCGGCGACCTTCCCGCCACTCGCCCGTGCCCGCCATGGCGGCGAGGTCTTGTGCGCTCGACCCGATGGGAGACGAACCCGACGTACAGAACGGAATCACGGTCTTGCCAGTGAAATCATTGCCCGACACAAAGTTGTCGATCGCCCAAGACGCGTTGCCCCACCAGATGGGATAGCCCAGAAACACGGTGCCGTAGGAATCGAAGTTGTCAGGCGTGACCTGCTCGAGCTCGACCGAGCGATTGGGGTCGTTGCGCTCCTGGCTCGTGCGGCTATCGGGATTGTTGTAGCCCAGATCGTCACGCGAATAGGGGTCAACGGGCGTGATTACGAACGTGTCGGCGTCCAGCTCAACGGCAATCGCCTCAGCAATGCCCTGCGTATTGCCCGTACCGGAGAAGTACGCCACCAGAATGCCGTCGGCAGGAGTCGCCTCGTCGGCGGCCTCCTGAGCGGGTTCCTCCTGGGCCTGTTCCGGTTCTTCCTGAGCAGGCTCATCCCGAGCTGCGTCCGCAGGGGCCGCTTCCTGGCTTGCGCAGGCGGAAAGCAGCCCACCGGCAGAAACCACAACCGCAGTTGCCGCAGCGCCCTTCATGAACGTTCTGCGAGAGATGGTGGTATTTTTCATCATGATTGCTCCCTTCTTCGCTCGTCACGAAGGGAGCATAAATATTGGAGCTAAGTTCAAGTCAAGCGCAAAATGACACATCGTCAGAAAAAATGACAGAATCATGGCCCATGACTCTGCCATTCGTTCTCTATACCCAAGCGGAAGAGGAGCCGCAACAAACAAAAGGGGCCTCATTGATCCGCCTCCTGCTCCTCGGACTTCTATTTTTCTGCCCAAGAAACGGGAGGCGGCCCAGGGCGGCCCCTTTCAACTATCTACATGTCCGCAAGACATAGTAAGCGGGCAATGGCGTCATTCCTCCACCTCGAGCGCCTTCGCCAGAATCTGCATGCGCGCTTCGACGTCCTCGATGATGCGGCTGCAGTCCTTGAGCTCGTCGGAGGCATCGATGCCCTGCACCTCGCGGACGGCCTTGTACTTCAGGCTGTGCTCGAGGCTCGCCCAGAAATCCATGGCGATGGTGCGCAGCTGCACCTCTACCGGCACCATTTCCTTCTTGTCCATGAAGTACACCGGGATGCGCACAATCACGTGCAGGCTGCGGTACCCGTTGGGCTTGGGGTTGGCGATATAGTCCTTGATAGTAACAACCTCAAGGTCATCCTGCTTTTTCATGAGGTCGAGCAGGCTATACACGTCGTGGATGTACGAGCAGATCACGCGCACGCCCGCGATGTCGAACAGGTTCTCCTCCATGCTCTCGATGGTCATGGGGAAACCCTGGCGCTGCAGCTTCTCGAAGATGCTCGCCGGCTTCTTGATGCGCGACTCGATGTGATGGATGGGGTTGCGGTTCTTCTTCAGGCTGATGTCGCGGTCCAGAACCTCGAAGCGCACCTCCATCTGACGCATGGCGGCCTGATACTTCTGCAGAGACTCGCGCATCGCGGCCTCGGCGGTCTTCAGGCGATCGGCCTCGGACTGCGTGACCACCGAAAGCCCCGTCGACACGTTTGCAGCGGCGGCAATCACCGCGGCAACCTCCTCCGCTTCGGCAGCAGAACGCTCAGCCGGAACGGAAGTCACAGGAGCAGCAGGCGCATCAAGCACGGAGGCGGATGCGTGGGAAGGCATCTCGATGACCTCAATGGGCGCCACAGTGCTGCGCGTACGGCGGTCTTCCGAAGGAGCGGAGGATACAGGAAGAGCGCCAGAAGCCTCAGCGGCGCGCGCATGCTTGGCCCGTTTTGCCGCTTTGGATACTTCTTTGCCCTTGGCATTGCCCGTAACGGCCCGACGCAGCGGTTCGTATGCGGCTTTCATCAGGCGCTTTGCGCTCTTGCGAGAACTTTTGCCCGCCTTGCCTTGCGCACGGTCGACAGTTTTCTTGGAACGGAACGCTGCCGTTTTGGCAGATGAAGCGCCGGATGCGCCAGTGCCCCTTGACACAGCCCCAACGGCGGCGGAATCGCCCGTCGCATACGCGGGGCGCAACGGCTCCGGGATGGAACTCATGAAGCCTCCTTGAAATCGACGAATGCGACGCGCGCGCCCCGAGAGCCAACAAAGAGCCACGAATCAAAGTCGGCCACCGCAAAGCGGCACGCGTCGCTGCCGCATAAAGCGGCTATCGCGCATTCCATGATAGGCCACCCCGCGTCGCGTTCGTCTACCGTGATAAATCCGTTACCGAAGAGGCATCAACCCTTGAAGAAACCTTCGGGAAATAACCAGAAGCAAGGCCCAGCGCGATGCCGCCGTGCGGGGGCGCACCCTCAATGAGGGGACACTATCACCTAGAAGCTGCGCATATTTCTCAAAAAAACATTTGCCGCGTAGAGCGGAACGTTCGTGAGCCACCCTTGGTCAACGAATTCGCGAAGCGAAAAACGGACAGCCTGGTTAATTTCATAGCGCTTTACGAATGCTGCAAGGCTTCCGCCCGCTACGTTCTCGTCGGCCTTCACCTCGATGGGCAGCGGCATACCGCCACGCTCAACGAGGAAATCCACCTCGCCCTTGCTCTGTTTGCCATCAGCCGACCAATAATAAGGCACCATGCCCGCCGCTTTAAGCTGCTGGCAGATATACTGCTCAGCATACACACCCTTATATTCCGTAAACAGCCGATTGCCCTCTATGATGACGTGAGCATCGAGCCGTGTTGCAGCACCAAGCAAACCTACATCAAGCAGATAGAGTTTGAAATACGTTTCGTCAGCATAACCCGTCAGAGGGATTCCCGGTTTTGACACGCGCGGCACCTTAGTCACCAAGCCGGCATCCGCAAGCCACGCTATGGCATCGCGATAATCACGCCCGCGTCCGCCCTCCGAAATCGAAGCATAAGAGAACCTTTTCAAATCGCTCTCACGCGCCAACTGGACAGGAACGGAATGCCACGTCTGTCGAATCCTTTCGACCTCGAGCGGGCTTTCGGCATGCTTCGCAAAATCATACTCATAGTCGGAAAGCAGTCTCTGTTGAATCGACCGCACTGAAGAGAAGTCCCCCGTGTCCGCATATTCTTGAACGGCCTCGGGCATACCGCCCACAAATAAATACGTTCGCAGCAAGTCGATCAGACGCTCGAACAAAGCATCGATCATGTCGAAATCGCCCTGCAGCAGGAGGTCGGCCAGCATGTCGTTTTCTCGGGCGCGTACGAATTCATCGAACGTCATAGGATGCAAATCGAGGTAGTCGACCTTACCAACCGGCCAGGAAACCCCCCGTCCGCCGCCTTTGCTTCTGTTCAGCGCCACTCCGAGCAACGACCCCGCGGCGATAATCGGAATATCGGGGCGTTGTTCGCAAAACATTTTGAGCGATGCAATAGCGCGGGGACACTCCTGGATTTCATCGAAGAAAACGAGCGTTTTCCCGTCACGTGGATTAGTCCCTGTCGCAGCACCGATAAGCATGAGAAGCCTCTCGGGGTCAAGACTCCCCTCGAATGCACGCTGCATCTCCTCGTTGTTGAGAAAAACGATATGGGCAATTGCGTCAAAATGATTGACGCCGAAAGAGCGCACGAGCCATGTTTTTCCTACCTGTCGCGCGCCGTTTACAATGAGAGGCTTCCTGCGAGGGCTGTCTTTCCAGGCGATGAGGTCTTTCATGGCGTTTCGATACATAGGAACTCCCTTATTGGCGGATACCGATACCGGTTTCAACCAAATTATGGCGGATACCGATACCGGCATCCGCCATTTAAACGCCATGAGCCCTCTGCGCGCAAAGAAATAGCGAAGCTTTCATCCGTCATAGAAAAAGAAACTTGATTGTCCCTTCTCGCTATCTCAGTCCATAATCAGTCCAGAATTCCCAATCCTAAATCGCCCACTCCGCGCTCTCGGTCTGCAAGCGCACCATGCGGGCGAACAGGCCGTCGCGTTCCAGAAGTTCCTGCGGGCTGCCCTGCTCGGCCACGCGCCCGCCGTCGAGCACCACTACCTTGTCCGCCGCCATAACGGTGCGCATGCGGTGGGCGATGACGATCACGGTCTTCCCGGCGAGCAGCCTGCCGAGCGCCGCCTGCACCTCGGTCTCGTTCTCCACGTCGAGCGACGCGGTGGCCTCGTCCAGAAGCACGATCGGCGCGCCCTTCAAAAGCGCCCGGGCGATGCTTATGCGCTGACGCTCGCCGCCGGAGAGCCGCGCGCCGTTCTCGCCTATGGGCGTGGCGTAGCCCTGCGGCATGCGGGAGACGAACTCGTCGCAGTTCGCGGCGCGCGCCGCCGCAAGCACTTCCCCATCGGTTGCACCGCGCCTACCCAGGCGCACGTTCTCCATCACCGTGTCGTCGAACAGCGTCACATCCTGGAACACCACCGAGAAATCGCGCAGCAGGACCTCGGGATCCACGCTCGCCACATCCACGCCGCCCACGGTCACGCGGCCCTCGGTAGCGTCCCAGAGCCTCGCCGACAGGCGCGCGCAGGTGGACTTGCCCGAGCCGGAAGGCCCCACCAGCGCCGTAACCTCGCCTTCGCACGCAGTGAACGTCACGCCGTCGAGCACCTTCGGCCCGCCCTCCCCATACGAGAAGCCTACGTTCTCGAAGGCAACGTCGTGGCCGCGCGGTTCATAGGCGTCGCCGCCCTGCGCAAGGGGCTCCTCGTAGAAGCTCTTCATACGAGCACTTGCCGTTTTGGCGGAGAACAACTCCGCGATAAGCATCAAGCACTGGTCGAAGGGAGCATAGATGCGGCTGACCACCAAGAGGAAGCAGAACAGCACCACGAAGCTGCAGCTGCCGTCCAAAACGAAAGCAGAACCCGCGAGGATGGTGGTCGCAAACCCTAGACGCAGCACGATCTGGGCTCCGTTCACGCATACGCCGCATGCGATCTCGGATTTTGCTGCCTGCCGCTCCGCTGCGTCGATGTCGGTACGGATGTGCTCAAGGTAACGATCCTCCTGGTTGGTTGCGCGCACCTCGCGCACGCACTCGAGTGCCTCCTGAATGTCTTCGGATATGGCGAGCCCCTTCATGCGCGTGGCATGCATCATGGGCTGCAGGGCGCGACGCGCACCGAACAGCAGCGCCAACGCAACCGGAGCGCTCCACAGCGCGGCGATAGCAAGTCGCCAGTCGAACATAAGCAACCCCACTGCGGCAATGCCCAGCATGACGTAGGCGCCGTAGAGCTCGGGCAACACGTGGCTGTAGGCATGCTCGATGGTCTTCACATCGCCCATAATGGTTTCCGTGAGGTCGGCCAAATCGCGACGTCCGAAGAACGATTGCGGAAGCTTGCGCAGCCGTTCCGCCAGGCCGATACGCTGACGACCGCTCTCCTTGTAAATCACGCCGTACTGATAGTAATAGGCAAGGTATTCGGTGACGAACAAAGCCACGATGAACACAATCAGCGACGGTAGGATGGGCGGCACGGGAATGCCCATAATCGTCACACCCGAGCCATTAAGGAGCCCGATGAGCGCTACCCCGCCCGTTAAATAATCCATGAACGCGCCCACCGTCAGGAACATGATACCCACGCCTACGAACACCACGAGGTTCGATACGGCAGTCCAAAGCGCCCCCAGCTTGACGTTGCGTACGCCTTCGTCGGTGAGCCCGTATTTCTCTTTGATGGACATTTAGGCCACCTCCTCAGACGTGATCTTCCAGTTGACAGCCCGCTCGTAGTCTGCCCACATGCGAGCGTACAGGCCGCCCGCCGCAAGCAGCTCATCGTGAGTGCCTCTCTCGACCACACGCCCCTCGTCGAGTACCACGATGAGGTCGGCGTTGCGCACGGTAGACAGGCGGTGCGCCACCATAAGCACGGTGCGCCCGTGCGCCAGTTCGGAGAACGCCCGCTGTATCTTGGCTTCGTTTTCTGGGTCGGCGAAGGCCGTGGCCTCGTCGAGCACCACCACGTCGGCACGCTTCAGAATGGCGCGCGCCAGCATGAGACGTTGCACCTCGCCTCCTGAAAGGTGAGCGCCTTCCGCGCCGTACACGGTATCGACACCCTGCGGCAGCTTCTCAATGATGTCGTCGCACTGGGCGGCATGAAGCGCCTCTCGCACCTCCTCACGCGTCGCATCGGGACGTGCCGCGCGTACGTTCTCGAAAACACTCTGCTTGAACAGGCGATTCGCCTGGAACACGAACGCCACGCGATTCATGAGATCATGCGGATCCATGTCACGCACGTCGATGCCGCCGAAAAGTACGCGGCCCTCGTCCACATCCCAGAAGCGCGGCACAAGACTCGCTGCCGTGGTCTTACCGCCGCCTGAGGGGCCCACAAGTGCCACCGTGGAACCTGCAGGCACCTCGAAGCTCATGTGAGAGAGCGCCGGAGCCTCTGCTCCTTCATAGGTGAAGCTCACGTCCTCGAACACAATGGAGTTGTCTTTGGGCGTCTGCGGGTTCGACGGCGCCTCAATCACGGGAGCTGCGAGCACCTCCTCGACACGCGACACAGCGTCAGCCGCCGACTGAAACGCCTCGGACATGAACATCACGCGCGTCATGGCCGTGGGGATGACCGCCGAGAAAATAGTGTAGAACGCGAAGTTCGCCAGAAATGCCCCGAAATCACTCTCTCCGGGCGCCAGCAGGATAGCGACGGGCACGAGGAACACCGCTACGCCGTTGATGACGGTGAGCGAGAGCGACTGCGGCGTCTGACACCACTTCACGGCGTAGTCCTGCGCGAGTCGCGTGAACTCTTCGATAGCGTCATGGAACGCCTTGAACGAGTAGACCGTCTGCTGGAATACCTTCACCACGGGGATGCCGCGTACGTACTCGGTACCCGTCTTGTTCATCTTCACGAGCGACTCCATGTATTTCGTCATGAAATCCATGCCACGCCCGCCCATCATATAGAACATGCAGGCAAGCGAGAGGATGACGGGCACTAGGCATGCGAGTCCGAGCCGCCAATCGAACGCGAAGAATAGCACCAGCATGCCAATAATCATGGCGATAGACCCTGCCGTGTCGGGCAGTTTATGCGCGAGCAGACCCTCCGTCTCGGCCGCGCAACCGTCCACCACACGCCTCAGCGCACCCGAAGCATGCGTGTCGAAGTATCCGAGCGATGCACGCATCAGGTGCTCGGTCGCCTGTTTGCGCATGTTGGAAGCACAACGGAACGCCGCCAGGTGCGTACACATGAGCCCTGCGGCGTACAGCAGGATGGACGCCGCCGAGAAGCCGAGCGCCCACCATCCGTACGCCGCGATGCCCGTTGCCGCGCTCCAGTTAGGCGCAACTGCGATGAGGTCGCGCGCCACAAGCCAGATGCACACGTACGGACCGAACCCCACAATCATCGATATCGCCGAGAGCGCACAGCCCAGATACGTAAGCGCCTTGCGCGGCCCGGCGAAGTCGAGCAATCGTGCGACCGCTCCGCGCTTGCGCGGGGTCCTCTCCCCTTTCTGCTCCATAGAAACCTCCGATCTCCAAACCGCGCCGCCTCGCGCCTTGGCGGCGAAGACGTACGCTTGATAGTTATATTTGGTTAACTTATCATTGCGAACGATGGGCCAATCCTCGGCGCCGCGACCGAGGATGCCCTCGAAACGAATCGGGACAATCTCGAAACTCAAACCGGGGAGGAGGCTTCATGGACGCGCTGCAATCGAGCCTACCGCAGCATTTACGGACATTCGTCGAGCCGCAGACGGAGCAGCTCTCCATCAGGATGGAACCCATCCGTTGCGGGCTTTTCGGCACGCTGCCGAAAGCGATTGGCGAGGGATTCCTCTGGACAGCGCCGCTCGGCGATGACTGCCTCGTAAGCATGCATTCGCTACGTCTGAAAAAGCCCCTCGTGCTTGAGGAACGCCCGACGGACTTTTCCTGCATCTTTTCTGGGTCACGAGCAACATTTCTCTCGCTGCCGGGCACCAACGATTCCTCGCCCGCAGAAATGGAGAACCTCGCGGCATTCTCGCAAGCGGGCGGAACGACACACTGTCTCATGCAAGCAGGCACGCTCTATGAATCGACGAGCCTCACCTACACGCCGGACTACTTCGACAAGCTGGCAAAGATGTTTCCAGACGATTTTGAGAACGCAGAAGAGATGATGAGGTTTATCGAACCCGCAGAACCTCCCGCCAAGATGCGCTCAATCTTGCGGTCATTCACCCCCAAGCGTGCGGTTCAGCCCGGTGCCGCCCCGTACTTCCATGCTAAGGCTCTCGAAGCGTTGACCGCGCTTCTGGCACGCCCCGACAGCGCCTCTGAGATAGAAGCTCGGCAGGAAGACCACGCCCTCGTCGAGCGAGCCGAGACCATCATGTCGGCGCGCTTCGCCGAACCCTTGACCGTTGCATCCATCGCAAGCGAGCTGTACGTAAGCCGCTCTAAACTCTGCGAAGCGTTTCGCCGCGTACGCGGCGTGGGCGTTGCCGAGCGCCTGCGCCAAGAGCGCATGAACGCGGCATGCCGAATGCTGGATGAAGGAAGAACAGACATCGCCAACGTGGCACGCTCAATTGGCTATGCGCGTGCATCATCGTTCGACGAAGCGTTCCGCCGCGAGTTCGGCTGCTCGCCTTTGCGGTGGTGTCAAGACACCGAAGGGAAATAACCGCGCGAGACGAACGGTGCGGCGAAAGAGACTCGGCTTTTCGGAGCATGCGCGGCCGTTCGGAGTTGCGCGCCCTCCCTGTTCCGTCACAATGGATCATAGTTTTACTAAGCTAACTTTTAGACGGAACACGCAGAACCTCAACGTTCTGCGGGAAAGGACCCGGCATGGCAAGCAACGACACCTCATCTACTGTCACTGTAAAGATGGGCGGCCGACTCGGCGGCAAAGACCTCATCAACATCGGCATCTTCACGGCAATCTACTTCGTCGTCGTATTCGCAGTGGCATGCCTCGGATTCGTCCCCGTCCTCATGGCGGCAATCTGCGGCATCATCCCACTTGTCGCAGGCATTCCCTATATGCTCTTCCTCACCCGTGTCCGCAAGTTCGGCATGATTACGATCCTGGGGCTGCTCACCGGCATCATCATGTTTATCACCGGCATGGGATACTTCTCCATTGCCACCGGTCTCATCTGCGGTCTTGCCGCTGACCTCATTTGGAAGTCCGGCGGATACGCCTCCGCCTCGCGCGCGATTCTGTCGCACGGCGCGTTCAGCTGCTGGATCATCGGCAACTTCTTGCCGTTCCTCATCACGGCTGATACATATCTGCCCACCGTCCGCGCACAGTATGGTGATGCCTATGTCGACGAACTCATGACCTATCTGCAACCGGAGATGTATCCGGTGTTGCTCATTGCTTGCTTCGTCACGGGCATCATTGGTGGCTTCATCGGGCGCGCCATCCTGAAAAAGCATTTCAAACGCGCAGGCATCGCGTAAGTCCGCGAGGAGAGGAGCGGAGCGTCCATGGAGTTTTTCCAGTCGGGTGCCGGCGAGCGTACAGTGCGACTCGATCCGCGCACGAAAATCGTGCTGCTGTTTGCCGTGTCGACGGTACTTCTGCTCGGCGGCAACGGGCTAGTAATGTTCGCAGTACGCACCGCAATGCTCCTGTTCCCCTTCGCGCTGCTCGCAGTATCGGGGCGCGTGCGCGCCGCCGCGCTCATGCTTACAACATACCTCGGTACCTATGTGCTCGCCGTCTTTGCTGCGCCAATGCTCACGGGCACCGCAAACGCTATCATAGTGGCAACAGCGACCGTCGTATCGCGTTTCGTGCCCACGCTTGCGCTCGCGTACTTCGTGTTCGCCACGACCACGGTGTCGGAATTCATGGCGGCGATGGCGCGCATGCACATGCCTGACTGGATCACCATTCCACTGTCAGTGCTGTTCCGGTTCTTCCCCACCCTCGGCGAGGAAGCGCGCTCAATCAGTGCCGCCATGCGCATGCGCGGCATCTCACCCCTGAAAAACGGCGCCGCCTACATCGAATATGCCCTCGTCCCGCTCATGAGCTGCGCCGTATCAATCGGCGAGGACCTGTCCGCCGCCGCGCTCGCCCGCGGGCTCGGTGGACCCATGAAAAGGACAAACGTTTGCGCCATCGGATTCGGAGCGCTCGACATTGTGGTAATCGCCGTGTCAGCCGCCGCGACGGCGGCGCTTGCAGGAAGCCTCGCCTTTCCCGGAGCAGTCGCATGAGCGGCAACATTCGCAAAAACAACGACCCCGTGCTCATCATGAGCGACGTATCGTTCTCCTATGCGGGCGGGCGCAGCGGCGCAGGCG
>NZ_CALUMA010000054.1 GCF_944321625.1 uncultured Slackia sp. | reverse complement strand
AACCGGAGCGACCCGTGATGCCCACGAACTCGCCCGGCATCACATCGAAGCTGATGTGCTGGCAGCCCATCACGCGACGGTTCACGTTGTGCATGACGAACGACTTGGAAAGGTCCTTGATGGAGAGCAGAGGCGTAGCCATTTATGCCACCGTCCCTTCGACACCTGCCGCAGGACGACCGTAGCCGAACGGCTGGCTGGGATAATGCGTGCGGTACACCGAGTGTCCGCCCACGAAAGCGCGTGTGATAACGGGCACGGTGTCGCCGTTGTTGCCGGTTCCGATCTCGCGAACCACCAGCAGGTCGGCGCGCTTGCCCGGCGCCACCTCGCCCACCTGGGCGTCGATGCCCACCGCGCGCGCCGGATTGATCGTGACCAGCGCGAAGGCGCGGGCCAGGTCGATGCCGCACGTCCGATGCAGGATGAACACCGCATCGAGCAGGGCGGCCGGGTAGTAGTCGGAGCACAGGATGTCCACCACGCCCGCAACAACCGCATCGCGCGCCGAGAGATTGCCGGAATGGCTGTGTCCCATCACGGCGTTTGGCGCGCCGGCGATGGCGTGCATGCCCGATTCGATGGCGTAGCGCGCGGTGTCCTCGTTAATCGGGAACTCGCTGATGACAGCGCCCAGGCCTCGCATCACATCCACCTTGTCGTGCGAATCGTCGTCGTGGCTCGCGATGGAAATGCCATGCTCGCGCGCAAGCCCGGAAAGCTCGACCAGCTGCTCATAGGTCATCTTCTCGGCATTGAGGCGGTGCTTCACGATCTCGTCGAGCTCCTCTTTGGAGAGCTTGCCGTCGTGGTAGCCGTTCACCGTCTCGCGATACACGAGCATATCGCTGTATTGCCCCTGGCCAGGCGTATGGTCCATAAACGACACGAGGTCAAGCTTGCCCTCTTCAAGATAGGCGCGAACCTCTTCGTAGCGATCCACGGCATCAAGCTCCACGCGCAGATGCATGCGGTGGCGAATGAGGTGGTCGCGCTCCTCGCCCTGCTTCATCGCATTGATCGTATCAAGCAGCGTGCTCACGTTCTTGAAGTGGCGGATGGGTTTGGGCTTGAATTCATCGTGCCCCATCACTGACAGCGAGTGGTAGATGGTGGTGATGCCATGCCCCACCAACTCACGATCGCATTTGTAGAGCGACGTAGGCAGGTCCATCACCACGCTGGGACGCGGGCTTGCGATGTTCTCGATGTAATCGGAGTGGATGTCGATCATGCCGGGCGTCACATAGGCGCCGCGCGCGTCAACCACAGGCAAGCCGGTTGCTACATCGATGTCGAATCCGGGCGTTCCCGTGTCGTCGGCGCCCGCAAAATAGAGCGGCCGCACGGTAGCGGCGCTATCCGACGCGGGCACAATGGCCTCGATCACGCCGTCGCGCACCACCACATCGTGGTTCTCAAGGATGCGGTCAGCACACACCACGTTGCCGCCGCGGATAATCATAGAGTTGATATCAGGAGAAGGCATATCGAATGAAATCCTTTCAATGGGATGTCTTGCCGTGCTTGGTTTGATGCAGGGCTTAGTGCAGGCGGGACATGTCACGCGCAGTTCCGCATGGTAAACAGGCCAGTGGCCTGTTTAGTCCCTGCCTTCTGCGCCCGAGAGGGCGCATCGGCGGGCGCTTGTCGAACGCCGACCACGAGCAGGACTGTTTGAGCATGACGTGTCCCGCCTGCACAAAGCCCGGGCGAACCATGAGGCTACAGCAGTGAATACACCAACTGCTGGGTATACGCGTGCTGCGGGTCTTCGAGAATCTGGTCGGTCAGACCGTGCTCTATCACCTGGCCGTCGAGCATCACGAAGGTGCGGTCGGCCAGCATGCGGATGACGCCCAGGTCGTGGCTCACCACCAGCATGCTCACGTTGAAATCACGCCTGATGCGCAGAATCAGGTCGAGCACGCTCGCCTGAACCGACAGGTCGAGACCGGTGGTCACCTCGTCGAGCAGCAGGATGGGCGGGTTGTTGGAAAGCGCTTTAGCGATCTGAACGCGCTGCTGCATGCCGCCCGAGAACAGCGCCGGGGCATCCTTCGCGCGCCGCGCCGGAATGTTCACCTTGTCGAGCAGGTAGTAGCCGCGCTCGCACATGTGGCTCACGGTGCGGTCGCCCGCCGCGATCATCTGCTCGGCGATGTTGGACAATGAGGAGAAGTCCATGCGAAGCCCCAGGTAGGGGTTCTGATACACCATGCCGAACACCGAGTTGCGGATGTGCCGCTTCTGTTGGGGCGACGCGGTGAGAATGTTCTCCGCACCCCCGTCGTACGGCAGGGCGCGCACATCGCCCGAGGTCGCCTGCTGATCGAAGTAGATGCACTTCATGAGCGAGCTCTTGCCCGAGCCCGATTCGCCGACGATGCCGATGATCTCGCCCGGATACACCTCAAGGCTCACATCGCGCACGGCGTGCACGGTGCCGCACACGGGGCACACGTTGCGCTCGAGCTTGGCGTTGGGGCCCAGGCACGCAGGGCATCCCTTGCCGAATTTCAGCGACAGATGCGATACGGAAAGACAGGACGCCTCTTCCGCCGCGCCCGGGGTGCCAGTCGTCTTGGCGGCTTTGGCGGCAACAGCCATCGCGCTCATCTATTCACCGCCTTTCTCGGCGCGGCGCTTGGCGCACCAGGCCGTATCGTTGCATTGGTAGACCGTTTTGCCGGTGGCCTCGTCCACAAATTCGTCGAGGTACACGTCGGTCGCGCCGCACAGACGGCACGCGCGGCCCTCGAACGACTCGACGCGGAACGGATAGTCCTCGAAATCGAGCGGCTCCACCCGCGTATGGGGCGGCACGGCGTAGATCTTCTTCTCGCGGCCCGCACCCAAAATGGTCAGGTTGTCGGAGTCATTGAGCTTGAGCGTATCGAAGCGCGGAATAGGGCTCGGCGCCATCACGTAGCGCCCGTTCACCAGGCAGGGATGGTCAGCGCCCGTGGTGGTAGAGCCGAATTTCACGATCTGGTCGAACAGGCCCAGCCACGCGCCCGTGTAGTCGGCCTCGGCGTGGAGCACGCGCGTCTTGGCCTCGCTCGGCTCGAAGTCGCGCAGCGGCTCAGGCGTAGGCACCTGGAGCACCAGGATTTGGTCCTCGGTGAGCGGCTGCTCGGGGATGCGGTGGCGCGACTGGATGATGGTGGCCTCGCCCGTGTCTTCGGTCACCTCCACGTCGGTGGTGGCCGCCACGAGCTTCTTGATGTTCACGGCGTTCACGCTCTCGTCGCAGCCCTGGTCAATCACCTTGAGCACGTCATCGGCGCCGATGATGGCGAGCGTCACCTGCAGACCGCCCGTGCCCCATCCGCGCCCGATGGGCATCTCGCGGCTGGCGAAAGGCACCTGGTAACCCGGAATGGCAATGCCCTTGAAAATCGCGCGTCGAATCTCGCGCTTAGATGCCTCGTCGAAGAAGGCGAAGTTATACATCTGTTCCATCGGTCCCTATCGCTCCTTTTCATCCACGAGCGCTTCAGCTGCGGCACGCTCCGCTCCCGCCTCGGCACAGGCCGCATCGTTCGCGGCGCAGCCAGCATCGCCTTCGTGCGAACGCGCGGTGCGCACGGTGTCGAGCTTGGATTGGAACGTCACGTAGTGCGGAAGCTTGAGGTGCGAGATGAAGCCTTGCGCCTCCACGCCGTCCACGTGGTACAGCACGAACTCCTCGTCCTGCGTGGGATAGCGCGCATCGCCCAGATCGAGGCAGTGATCGAGCACGCTCATCGCGATTGCCTTGGTCTCGGCACCGCCCATGACCAGACCGTATCCAATTTCGAAGGACAGCGTGGTGACGCCCGCCTCCTCGGTTTCAACCTCGAACACGCTCTCCACCTCGGTGAGCGGGATGCTTCCCAGGTAGTAGGCGTCCTCGGCATCACAGGCTTCGACGCCCGGCACGTCCACGCACACCTCGGCCATGCCGTGTCGAAGCTCGCCCACCGTGGGATGAGACGGGCCATAGCCGCGAATGGCGGCATAGCCGAAGGCCTCCACCGCCTGCGTCATGCCACGCGAGAGCGTTTGCAGGCGCGCCGAACGCGCACAAGGGAACTCGAGCGCGCCCATGGTCACATCCACCGGCTCGGTGTCGTCGTTTTCGCAGGTGGGAAGGATGCCTTCCGCACGCAGGTAGTCGAGCACCTTGGGGTAAAGGCCGCCAGCTTCTGCGACCTCGGGCGATGCCTTGCCATCAAACACGCTCTCTTCTACCCCGAAATGCTGCGCCAACTCGGCCGCACGCTCGCGCTGCGCCTCAGGCGTCTCGCGCGCAAAATCGAAATCGATCAGTCGGTGGCTGTAGTCGCGCGTGGCACCTAGCACCTGGCCGCCGGGGATATCCTTGAACGCGGCGGAGATGCGACGGTCGACCCGCATCTTTGAGGTGTCAACCGTGCACGACACATACGGACGCTCAAGGGTGGAGCGGAACGCGCGCAGCAGGAACACGGCCTCCTCGATGGAGCCGCGCGCCTGCTTAAGCGCGAGCGCCGCCAGGTCGGGCGCGTAGAGCGAACTCTCGCCCATCACCTGGTCGATCGCGTCGGGAAACGCGCGGCGAATCGTATCGGGCTCAAGCGTGACGCCGCTGCGCGCCCGCTGGTATTCGAGCAGCTTCAGGCTCTCCTCAATGGCGAGGCCTCCGCCCCGCACGGCAACGTAGCCCATTAGCGCACCTCCCCACGGCTCGCGCAGGCGCCAAGCGCCACTACCTCAGACGATCGCGGAATAGCCACGATGCGCCCCGCCTTATCGGCGAGCACGATCTCGATTCCGCACGGATATTCGTCGCCGCGCGTCTCGCGGGCACGCTGCCATACGTCGGACGCCGCGTAGAAACGCGCTTCACCCGCTACGCCAGGACCGCTCACCGCGAACCCGAACATGCCTTCCTGCGGCTCCTGCGAAAGCCCGTCGCACCCGATGAGCACGGTGGCTCCCTTGTCGGGCAAAATGAGCGTGCCAGGCGTTGCCTTCTCAACCGCATAGGCTACGGTCGGGTCGGTGGCCTCATGCGGCACCACCACAAAAGCCGCCTGCGCCGCGCCCGCCGCGCGCGAACGCGTCTCGGAGGCGATGGCACGCTCGCGTACCGCATCGCCCAGATAGGCAAAGGTCACAGCTTGGTCGACGAACATGCGCACGAGCGTATCAAGCGAGGCATCGAGCCCCGTGGGCGTGGCGTCGCCCCGCAGAGGAAGCACGCCCACCGTACCGGGGCGCGCCAGAGCGCCCATTGCCGCCCTGAACGCATGCTGGATGCGATGGATTTCGGAATTCTGAGAGATCACAGCTCCACCTCCATCGTCGAGAAGTCCACGCGCGTCTTGTTGGCGATGGCCTGCTCGCGCGCCTGCTCGGCGTCGATGCGCACGCGCTCGGCGCGCAGCTGCTCTTCCCACTGCGCCGTATCGATGGACCCGCTCTCCAGCGAGAAGGCCGCGTCGATCAGAGCAAGGTCGAAGGCGAGCTGTCGGTCGTCGCCCATGACCATTCCCAGGCCCTGAGCGTCGCCCGCCTTCACGCGACACGATGTCATGAGCGCCTCGCCCAGGTAGAACTGCTGGCGCTTGGCCGATTCACGCACCTTGACCATCACCAGCCCTTCGCGCGGATCGTCAAGCACCTCGACGGGGAACGCGGATTCCACCTCGGACGCCATGCTGCGCGCGAGCGCCCGGTCGCCGTCTACGAGGATGCGCGTTCTTTCGCGTCTTCTCATACGTTTGGTTCCTTTCTTTTGTGCAACCGCTGACTGCTCCGCATTCAGCGGCGTGTCGCAAAGACAAGCTTTGCTCCCAGTTGGGGACTAAACAGGACATTTAGTCCTGTTTACCCT
>NZ_CALUMA010000053.1 GCF_944321625.1 uncultured Slackia sp. | reverse complement strand
AACCGCTCCACCGTTTGCGGGTGCATCGCCCGTCGGCCCAAGAGGCGCTGCGGACGGATCAATCCCCAGCTCCTCGTCCCATTCCGGCACACGATGGAGCACTACCCAGCGCTGCGGAACGCCGCCCGCAATGCGATCGATAAACGTCATGAAATCGGAGAAGTGCTCCAGAAACGCCTTGGGCTTTCCGTATCCGAACCGCTCTTTCATTCCCGAATGCACGAGCGCCGACCCCACGGTGCCAAACGCCATCTCGCGCTCGGCGTCGAGCCTCGTGATGAGAGCCTTATACACCGCCTTATGCTCATCAAGGGAATAAAGGTTGCCTTCGGGAATCTGCATGGTCACTCCGCTCTCATTCGCTCCTGGCGCACCCCGCATACGACGCAAAGCGAGAGTCGCTGCCTGGTTGCCAACTTTTCGTTGAAGCTATTGTACGCCGAAGCGCCGCTGCATTCGAGCGCATGCCCATTTGTCGCAAAACGCCGAGGTTTACGCATCAACCTTGTGAAGCACGATCCGGCGAAACTAGACAAAAAAAGGCGCCGGACCAGCCGACGCCTTAGATGCAAACTATGTCACGCGTGTGTTACATGCTGAACAGGCCCATGGTTTGCGCCACGTAGGCGACCAGGATGACCACCAGCACCACCGGCGCGATGTACTTGATGAACACCGTCCAGGCCTTTTCGGCGCCGAACTTGGCGGACACCTTGACCTCGTCGATGATGACCTTGGGCTTGATAATCCAGCCGACCCAGATGCAGGTCATAAGCGCCGCGATGGGCATCATGACCGAGTTGGAGATGAAGTCGAGCAGGTCGAGGATGGACGAACCTTCACCCAGCGGCTGGATGAACGCCAGCGAGCTGTAGCCCAGGTTCACGATGATGCCCATGACTGTCACGAAGATCACCGTGTACAGCAGCGCGCGGCGACGGAAGCAGCCCGTAGCATCCTGAATGATGGACGTGCAGGTTTCAATCAGCGAAATGGAGCTGGTGAGCGCCGCGAACAACACCAGGATGAAGAACACGCAGCCAATCACAGACGCGGCGGGTCCCATGTTCTGGAACACCTGGGGAAGGATGATGAACATGAGCGACGGACCGGAGTTCTCAGCTACAGCCTGACCGGAGCCCAGGGCGGCGAACGTCGCGGGGATGATCATCATGCCGGCGAGCAGCGACACGCCGAACGTCGTACCGGCAATCTGCACCACGCTCGAGGTCAGCTTGGTGGACTTATCCAGATAGGAGCCGTACGTCACCATGATGCCCATGGCCAGCGACAGCGTGAAGAACGTCTGGCCCAGAGCAGAAATAATCAGCTCAGGAGAGATGGCGCTCAAGTCAGGAAGCAGGTAGAACGCCAGGCCATCCATCGCGCCCGGCATAGAGAGCGCATAAATCGCAACGGCGGCGGCCATGATAATCAGCAGCGGCATCATGACCAGGTTCGCCTTCTCGATGCCCTTGTTCACGCCGATGGCGACGGTGAGATAGGTCAGCGCCATGAAGATGAGCATGAACACGATGCTCTGCGGGCCGTCGGCGATGAAGTTGGAGAAGAACGCGCCACCGTCGGCCAGCGCCGCGGAACCGTCGGTCACATAACCCACCAGGTACTTGGTCACCCAGCCGCCGATGACGCAGTAATACGGCACGATGATGAACGGCACGGCCGACGTGAAGATGCCGATGAACGCATACTTCTTACCAAACGCCTTGAACGCGCCGATGGCGGACTGACGCGTATGGCGGCCCAGAGCCGTTTCAAGCAGCAGAAGCGCGATACCGATGGTGAACACAAACACCAGGTACACGAACAGGAACGTGCCGCCGCCGTACTTGGCAGCAAGGTACGGGAAGCGCCACATGCTGCCCAGGCCGACCGCCGAAGCGGCAGCAGCAAGCACGAAGGCAAGTTTTCCCGACCAAGAGGCACGAGCGGGCGTAGTCGACTCTGCCATGATTAATCCTTTCAAAATAAAACGCTCAGTGGCACGGCAGCATACGCCTACTCGGCTTTGCCGCGCCCGAAGTTGAAACTTCATTGTATCCACCACGACGCGAGGTCGCACCAGAATTTAACAAGCGCGAAACAATCGTCGTGGTGGACGGCTTTGTAAGGGATGCAATTGGACAGTTGAAGAGCGAGCCCCGGACGTTAGTATTCCACGTGCCAGAACACCAGACCGCTTGCAGGCGCGTTCTGACCTGCTGCCTTGCGGTCGCATGCCGCCAGCACGTCAGCCACCCAGGCAGGTTCGCGTTTGCCGCGTCCCACCTCAACAAGCGTGCCCACGATGGTGCGCACCATGGAATGGAGGAACGCATTGCCCACCACGCGCACCGTAATGACGGGCGCACCCATAATGACCTCGGGATACACCTCAAGCTCCATGACGTTGCGATGCGTCGGCTTGCCAACGGCGGAGGCGGCCATGCAGAAGCTCTTGAAATCGTGCTCGCCAATCAGATGCGCCGCGCCCTTGTTCATGGCGGCAAGATCAAGCTCGGTGCCACCCAGGTGCCACACGAGCGGCATGATGAGCGCGGGACGGGCGCTATCGGTGCAGATATGGTAGTGGTACTCGCGCCATTGGGCGTCGAAGCGCGCCGAGAATCCCAGGTCGCGCTCTTGGGCATGGGCGACCGAAATCGCATCGTCCACCAACGCGTTCATCGAGCGCTCCAGCGAACGCAGAGGACGGGAAGCAAACTCCTCCTCGGTCAAGTCGAAGCTGATGACCTGGCCTCGCGCATGCACGCCCGCATCGGTGCGTCCGGCACACACGGTAGGCACCTCGCGACGATAAAGCAGAGAAAGCGCCTGCTCGAGTTCGTCCTGAACGGTTTTCACCTGCCCGGTCGCCTGACGCGCGAACCCGGCGAATGGCGCGCCGTTATACTGCACGTCCAACGAAAGCGTATGCGCAAATCCAGCCGCACGCGCCTCCTGAGCTCGCTGCTCCCTCAGCGCCGCCAACTCTTCAGCGGTTTTTAGACCGTTAGACATCCTAAGCCGCACCCCAAACTTTGCGGCCGAACAGATCCAGCATCTCGGAGTACAGCAGGTTGTTGCCCGTATCCACCGTCATGGGCAGCTCGGCGCGGAACTTGCGGCCGTCGGCCTGCTGCACGAACAGCACCACGGCGTCGCGGCCAGGATGACTGCCCAGAATCTGCTGCAGCTGCTGCGACGTGAACGCATTGAAATCGGCCGAGCTCAGGCGAATCTCAAGCTGGCTGGGTCCCATCTGGCTCTCGTCGAATTCCAGGCGCTCAATCTCGAAGGCCATAATCTGGTCGCCACGGTCGGAGTGCTCGAACTTGCCCTTCACCTTGACGATGGCGTCTTCCACCAGGTCTTCTTTGAAGTCGTCGTACTTGAAGCACACGCCTTCCATGTGCCCGGTGGTGTCCTCCCGCGTGAAGTTGGCCATCTTGGTGCCCTTCTTGGTCATCTTCACGATGACGCTGGTCACCACACCTGCGAAGATGCCGCTCTTGATATCACCCTGGTGGTCGGGCAGATCGCCCAGCTGGTACTTCGTGATCTTGCGCAGCGCGCGCTCGTACGGACGC
>NZ_CALUMA010000052.1 GCF_944321625.1 uncultured Slackia sp. | reverse complement strand
GCATGCTCGGTCATCTCAACGCACCTCGCTTTCCACATAGATGAGCGCGCGATTGGGGCAGGCAGCCACGCAGCTCGGCTCGCCCGGCTGACCATGCCCGTCGCCGCACAGGTCGCATTTGATGGCGATGGGCTTCGCGCCAAGGCCGCCCGGCAACATGCCCGCAGGCTCGACCTTCACGCACCCGAACGGGCACATCGACACGCAGGTGCGACAGCCCACGCACCGCGCGGGATCCGACGTGACCACGCCGGTCACGGGGTCTTTCTGCATGGCGCCCGAGATGCACCCCTCGACGCACTTGGGCTTGGCGCAATGCCGGCAGTTCACCGCGATCGAAAGCTCGCGCCCGCCCTCCACATGTACGCGGTTGAACGCCGTCGTATCCTTCAGCTGATATGCCTTCACGGCATCCTTGTACACGGAATGGAACGCCTTGCACGCCACCTCGCAGCGCCTGCAGTTGATGCACCAGTCCTCCAACGCATAAATCTTCTTCATGAGCCTCACTGCTCCCCTGCGTATTTGACGCCCAGAATCTCGAGCTCCTTCTCGTTGAGCCCCACGCCGCGCAGCATCAGGCGGTTGCCGCGCAGGCTGTCGATGGCGTTGATGCCCATGCCGCCCATGATCTCCTTAATCTCATGCGTCCACGCGCGCACCAGATTCACCACGCGCTCGGCGGCGATCTCGGGGTTCAGGCGCCGCGTGAGGTCGTCGCGCTGCGTGGCGATGCCCCAGTTGCACTTGCCGCTCGCACAGTCCTGGCACTGATGACACCCCAGCGCGATCAGCGCCGACGACGCGCAATACACCGCATCGGCGCCCAGGGCGATAGCGCGCACCACGTCGGCCGACGAGCGGATGGATCCGGCCGCCACCAGGCTCACACGGCTGCGGATGCCCTCATCGCGCAGGCGCTGGTCCACGCTCGCCAGCGCGAGCTCGATGGGGATGCCCACGTTGTCGCGGATCCGCTTGGGCGCCGCGCCCGTGCCGCCGCGGAAGCCGTCCACCACGATCACGTCGGCCCCGGCGCGCGCCATGCCGCTGGCGATGGCGGCCACGTTGTGGACCGCGGCCACCTTGACCGCCACGGGCTTGGAGTAGCGCGTGGCCTCCTTGAGCGAGAAGATCAGCTGACGCAAATCCTCGATGGAGTAGATGTCGTGATGCGGCGCGGGGCTGATGGCATCAGTTCCCTCGGGAATCATGCGCGTGCGACTCACCTCGGCGTTGATCTTCTCGCCGGGAAGATGCCCGCCGATGCCAGGCTTGGCGCCCTGGCCGATCTTGATCTCGATCATCGCGGCGGTCTCCAGGTAATGCATGTCCACGCCGAAGCGCCCCGACGCCACCTGCACCACGGCATGCTCGCCGAAGCGCTCAAGCTCCGCATGCAGGCCGCCTTCGCCGCAGTTGAAATACGTCCCCAGCTCAGTGGCGGCCATGGCGAGCGCCTTCTGCGCGTTGATCGAGATTGATCCGAAGCTCATGGCCGAAAACATGATGGGCACGTCGAGCTTGATGCGCGGCGGCATGGGCGACACCACACGTCCCTCGCGCTCGTTCACCTTGAGCGCCGCCGGCCTGCCGCCCAGAAACACGCGCGTTTCCATGGGCTCGCGCAGAGGGTCGATCGAGGGGTTGGTCACCTGGCTGGCGTTGAGCAGCAGATGGTCCCAGTAGATGGGATACGGCTGCGGATTGCCCATCGAGGAGAGCAGCACCGCGCCGGTCTGAGCCTGGCGGGCGATGTCCTGCATGACGGGCAGCGTCCAGTTGTTGGAGCCGTTGCCTACCTGCGGCCAGTTGGTTATCGAAAGCGCACGCGTGGGACACATGACCACGCAGCGCTGGCAGTTCACGCACTTCATGTGGTCGGCGGTCACCCGGCCAAGGTCGTCGTCGACATGATGCACCTCGTTCGAACACGAGCGCTCGCATACGCCACATTGGATACATAGATCGGCATCGCGCAGCACCTTGTAGCGCGGATACACGTAATCGAGCATGGCCCTTACGCCTCCCCTCGTTTGTTTCCGGCGGGCATGACGCCCGTGAATTGGACGGTCGGTTTCAAATCGGGCTCGTTCTCAGACGATGCCCTTTGCTTGCGGCGCGCCACCTCGTCAAGCTGCACCACGAACGGCTCGCCGCCCTCGATGGAGCGCACGTTTTCCACGTCGGGGCACACGAGCTCGATGGACGCCTGCTCGCTAGCCAGATACACCATGGAGCCCTTCTCGCCCACCATGAGGGCGCGCAGCTTCAGGCGGTCGTTGAGCGCGAGCAGCCCTTCTTCGGAGCCCAGGATGACGGAGAACGGCCCGTTGACCAGGCAGTCGGAATAGGTGCAGCGCAGCGCCGTCTCGAACGCGGCGCGCTCGGGCGGCATGCGGTCGATCGCGTCCCACGAGGGCGCGGCCATGATGTGCGCCGCCATCTCCTGCGAGAAGCCGTGGCGACGCACCAGCAGGTCGAACAGATACGTGATGACCTCGGTATCGGTCTGCAGCGCGCAGTCGTAGCCGAACTGCTCCACGTAGCGTCGGTTGGTGTCGTAGCTGGAGATTTCGCCGTTGTGCACGATGGACCAGTTGAGCAGCGTGAACGGGTGCGCGCCGCCCCACCAGCCGGGCGTGTTGGTGGGAAAACGCCCGTGCGCCGTCCACAGCCACGCCTTGTAGTCGTCGATGCGGTAATATTCGCCGATTTCTTCCGGATAACCCACGCCCTTGAACGCACCCATGTTCTTGCCCGACGACGCCACAAAGGCTCCCTCGATGCGCGCGTTGATGTGGAACACGCACTGCATGGTGTATTCGGCCTCGTCGAACTCGCCGAATTCAAGGTCATGCCTTGAGGGATGCGGCGTGAGGAAATAGCGCCACGAATCAGGCGGGTTCTTGATGGACCGCACCGGCGTGGTGGGGATGCGCTCCTGCTTCTCACAGAGGAAGTGATCGTTGAGGTACGACTCGGTGACCATGCGCGCCTCGTGGCTCTCGTAAAGGATATGGAACGCGTAGAGCTCGGCGTACTCGGGATAGATGCCGTACGCCGCGAAGCCGCCGCCTAAGCCGTTCGAGCGATCGTGCATGAGCGCAATCGAGCGGCAGATGTCGCTGCCGTCGTGGCGCGTGCCCGTGCGATCCATAATCGCGGCAATCGCGCAACCGGAGGGGATGCGTACCTCGCCCTCGCGCAAGCCCCTTCGCGGACTTCCCGCCTGCTGCCAGTCACCCATAGACGGCCTCCTCTTCATATGCTCATCGGCGCAGATTCGCGTATGCGCACCTCTCTTGCGAAGAAAACGCGCCTGGCCATCCCGTCCTACGCCCCGGGAGGCCAAGCGCTTGCATTACAGGTTACGGCGCGCACGTTAGGGGCGTGTATCCGCCTGATTTCAAGAGCGTCAAAAGGAGGTTTCGCGTGTGTGGCAAGTTGGTTTCAAGCGTGAGGCGAACAGGTTTCAAGCGCGAGACAAAACGGTTTCAACTCTATGAAGGGCGATGCGTTGCCTTGCCGTTGCACCTGTTCACGTTTGAGTAGACGACATCGCGTTAGGCGTTGCGGGGCCATTACGAAAAGGGCCGCGGCGAATGCCACGGCCCTCGTGCTTGGTATATACAGGTTGTTTGGCGAAAGCGCCCGCCATCCAGAAAGGCGTTGGTTTGCTAGTCGTCCACGCCCATGCGCAGCTCGAGATCGTCCTCGGCGCGGTCGAGCACCTCGTCGATGGCATCTTCCTGCTTCTCGAGCGCGAACACATCCTCGCGCGTGATGGACCCCTGAGCGTAGGCGGCCTCGATGGCATCGTCTAGGCGGCTTAGCTCGTTATCGAGCTCCTCAAGCGGGGCCTTGGCATCGAAGTACGCCTGGGTGCGATCCGCTGCGTTCGAGGGAACCTGCGCCTTACCTGCGGTTGCGGCGGCGTCGTCGACGCGCTTGGCGAGATCGTCCATCTGCGCCGTGAACTCGTCGGCGGATGCCGAACTCGCCTCGTTCTTCGCGGCGTCATCGGCCTTGGCAGCGTCATCGGACGACTGAGACGGCTCGGATGCAGCAGCGTCATTGGTCGCATCAGAAGAATTCTGGTTGGCCTCGAGCTCATCAATCTGCGCCTGCATCTCATCGAGCTTGGCGAGCACCTCGTCGTTGTTGCTCTGCGGCGCAGTGCAGCCGGTCAAAGCGGCGCCTCCTATGGCAAGGGCGAGGGCCATGATCAAAACGGGGGTTGAGCGACGCATCTTCATCGTGGTGCCTCCTTATCTGCACGCGTGTTCCGCAAAGCAACGAAATCGCTTCCTGCGATGCCGCAGCTGCCTGCGCCCGGCCACGTTCCTTCCGCCGAGCATGCGCCCATTCTAGAGAAAACCTTAACAAAAATGGTTGCAGAGCGGTAACAATTAACCAACGGCGCGTTGCCGAAGGTAACGGGATGATGACGGGATATGCACGAGGACAACGAGGGTCCCAAAGGCTGCCGCGATACAACCTAGGGCGTTTCCCATTCGCACGGATAAAGATTCAGGAAGGCATGCGGACTTCCCTCCGAGGTTCGCCGCAAAACCATCTCGGACATCAAAAAATCGCAGTACAATAAGCAGCACGCAGCAACACCCCGCGAAGGAGAATACCATGCCAACGCGCCAACCCCCCGATAATTTAGCCCCTCACCAGCAAGACGCAATCGACACCCTTAACACGCTGCAGCAAGAATTGTGGGACTCCCCTTGGCAAGTTGCCAAAACAAGAGAGAGCGTCAAGCGCACCCTAAAAAGATACGAGGAGGCGAAGGAGGGCAAGCCCATCTCCGAGAATGCCGAAAGCAATTCGGAAAGAATCACCGAACTGATGCAGGTATACGATGAGCACGGAATAGAAAAGATTGTCGAGATAATAGCCAACGACCCGCAAGATGAATCCCCGCAGGCAAAATCGAAAAGAAGTTTCGCCAAAGCCGTGAGCAAGCACCTTTCGGGCACGGGCAGAAATCAGAAACCTAGCAACAGCCATGCACCTTCCAACTCCGACGAAGAGGCATCGTCCTCCGATTCCAAAAAGGAGAACCCTTCCTCCGGTTCTTCCAAAAAGAAAACGTCGCACGACTCTTCCCTGTTCAAACGCAAGGAATCGAAAGACCCCAAGCCGAAGCTGAAGGCTCCAGAGCCCGGAAGCGACTGGGCGAAGGCTATCGCCATTCGCATCGTAGCGCCCATCGCGATCGCCGGCGTTATCTCTTTCTTCGCTCTCGGAGAGACGGAATACGTGCGCTTCGGAGTCTTCGTTCCGGCGATTGCCATCGCCGTTTGGTTGGTGCTCCACTGGTATCTCAAGCAGTGGAAAGATGCCCAGAACTCGAGCATGCTCTTTATCAAGCAGTGGGAAAACGCGCATAACGTGGGCGTATACCCCATCGTGCGTGCGGTGTGCCACGTGCGCTATCTGATCATGCTGTACGCGTTTTGCGTCGTGTTCGCCTATATCGTGATAGGCCAACAGAGCGACGGCGCGCAGGCATTCGACCCCTTCATGATTCTGTCGGACGCGTGGGGAGTGTTCGTCCACACCGGGCTGATGCAGACCGCCGCCCTGTTCATACTCGTCGGCATTGCCAACTCCTTCTACATCTATTGGTCAAAGGGAATGGAAGAAACCGAGGCGCTGTGGTGGCTCGGTGCCGTCGTTCGCATCGTGCGCGTGTTCCTGTACATTCTTGCGTTCATTGGCTTGCTCAGCGCCCTTTCTTTGCTCGGTTGGATCTGGTACGCAATCTTCGAGGACGGATCCATGTCCACGCTCGCAGCCGCCTCCGATACGGCGAATATCTGGGCGCCCCGCGCCATGCTCATGACACAGCATTTTGTAGAAGTCGGCGCCGCCCAGATCGTGCTCGCGATGCTCGTGGTGAGCACGCTGTGGAAACGGCTCCACGCATGGTGCGCATCGAAGCGCGAGGAAACCGATGAGAAAGCGATCAGCGGCAAAACCGACAACCACCATGTCGAATCGAACCTGTCTGGCGTTGCTCCCAAGCTGATCGATAAAGTCGGATCCGTCGTCAGGATAATCGTGCTCGTCATTCTTGCGGTTATGCTTTTCTTCGCGGTCTTCTCGCTCGTCAACGCAGGCGAGGAACGGCTTGACCTCTTCGGAGCTCTCTGGGGTGCGCTTTTCAAATCGAGCGTCGGGTTGCCCGTTGCTGCAGTTTTGCTCATCGCGGGCACCGCGCTCAATTGCGTGGTGGGATTCTGGCACAAGGCAACCGAGAGAAAGCACGGCGCTCTTAACTCCCTAGGCAAATTCGCCTCGTACGCCATGATTGCCGCCTCTGCGGGGTTCGCCGTCTACGCGTTCGTTATGGCAGAGATGCAAACCGGATACTTCTCGAGCCTGCCCGAAACTATGACGGCATGCGTCGAGAGGGCGTCATACAGCCCGTGGGCGGAATACATCGTGGAGCTGTGGAGGTTCGCCGGGGTCATCGCGGTTGTGGCGGTCATCATCGTCATCGCCGCAATCTACTTTGCCTACGACGATGCGCACTCACCCGACTACGTCGGCGGCAGCTACGTTTACAACGGAGACTACAACCCTGGCGGCGCAAGCGGCTTTGGGAGCGGCGCAAGCAGCAACGCCGGTGGCAGCTTCTGGGGCAGTGGTTCAGGCGGCAGCAGCTTCTGGGGCGGCAACTCCAACCCCAACACACAGGTCAACGACAAATACGGCCGTAAGATTGCAGAGGTGGACCGCTCAGGCATCTTCAGCCCCACCGTCGTGCGCGATAAGCATGGCGCCAAAATGGGTACCGTGCATGAAAGCAGCTTCGGCGGCCGCACACGGGTTTCCATCGGAGACGACACCTACGAAGTGCGCGATGCGATCTTCGGAAGCGACAAGGTTGTCATGAAGGACGGCAAGGAGGTTGGCCGCCTCGACAGCGACGGCGCCTTCCGCAAGCACTGGTAGCCCGCATGGCACTCCGGTGCGACTGGCGCGCGCCTTTCCACGCGCATCAAGCGCGGTCGATAAACGTATCGCCTACGGAGTGCGCCAGTCGCACGGGTAGGGGTCGAGGCAAGCGCGCAAGCCCTCCGCGATGATGAGGAGCCCGTTTTCGAACGAGGATGCCGAATAGCCCGCGGCGGTGGTTCGACGCCAATGCTCGTTGGGAACGGGCGGCGGCGCTTGATGGGTGCGGCCGGTGAGCATGCCTGGCACGCGCGAGGTAACCGCCAGGCGATTGGACGCATCGGCAGGATGGGCGGGCGCGGCCGAATGAGTGGATGCCGAGGCATCGCCCGTGCCGGCCCTCCCCTTGCGGCCCGTAGCGGCCTGGGAGCCGTCGCCGTCATGCACGCGCTCTACCAGCTGCCCCGAGCGCAGCATGAAGCCCGCGAAGAATGCATCCGCCGCTACGGTCAGCTGGATAGCGATTTCCTCCGGCATGCCCTGCGCCAAGAACAGCGCGCGAAGGCGCATCAGGTACGGCTCCAGTCCCGCGCCCACTGCGGGATCGTTCGTGAGCGCCGCGATGCGCGGATGTTGCATGCATGCATTGCGGAGCGCGCGCATGCAGCGGATGAGCGTGTCATCCCAGCGCTCCCCCGGACGCGGACGCGCGTCCACCGTGGAGAGGAACGCAACGCACGCCTCATTGAGCAAAGCATCGCGCGACGGAACATATGAGTAGAGCGCCATGGCGGTCACGTCCACGCGCGTTGCCACGTTGCGCATCGAGCATGCATCTACCCCCTCCTGCTCGATCAAGCGCATCGCTTCGCGCACCACTTCCTCTTTGGTGAGCGTGCCTTTCGCGCGCCGGGTTGCGTTCTTGGCCGGCTTAGATTCTTGCCGCCCCGGCTTAGCTTCTTGTTGCCCCATCGGATGCCGCCCTCCTTTTGCACCTAATCAGGCCACGTCCTGCCCACGTCGCGCCTTTTGAAGATTTCTCTCATATTATACACCGTATATATTCTACTATACAATGTATAGAGTACCTGTCATCTGGGATTACATAAAAACGTTGGATGAAGTGTCTCCGGATCCCCTGCATTCAAGTGCCCGCGCTATATGCAGGGTGCACCCTCTTCTTTCCCCCATGCACCGCCATCGAACTTCTCGTATCGCACGCGCACATTTTGTCGTGCGCGCGTATTTAAAAGGTTTTTGTCGTT
Source organism: uncultured Slackia sp. (assembly GCF_944321625.1). Lineage (GTDB taxonomy): Bacteria > Actinomycetota > Coriobacteriia > Coriobacteriales > Eggerthellaceae > Slackia. Next base: position 6,077 of record NZ_CALUMA010000052.1, on the reverse strand, counting down.
CACCGAATCCGAATTGGCTTTATTGTTGCAATTAATGCAACATAGTGTTCAAATAACCAATTGATACAGACACGATGCCCCTATTGCGGGCACACGCTGAGCGCATGCATATAGTTCTTAGAGGAGTTCCATGAGTACTCAACCCCCTGCCTCCATCGACCTTGGCATCGACATCGGATCCACCACGACCAAATACGTGGTGCTCGATACCGCCACGGGTGCGCGCCTGGCTTCGGGATACAAACGCCACAATGCCCGCCAGGCTGAAAGCGTCGCCCATGTGCTGGACGAGGTGCGCTCCGCCTTCCCCACCGCTACCGTACGCGCCGCAGTCACCGGATCGGGTTCGGCCCACATCGCTCAGGCGCTTGGCGCTCCCTACATCCAAGAGGTGGTAGCCAACGCCGTAGCCGTGCAGAAGCTCTACCCGCAAACGCGCTGCGCCATCGAGCTGGGCGGCCAGGACGCCAAGATGGTGTTCTTCCGCCAGGACCCCGCAACCGGGCGCCTCGACGTGGCCGACATGCGCATGAACGGCAGCTGCGCGGGCGGCACCGGCGCCTTCATCGACGAGATCGCCACGCTGCTCAAGGTACCCACCGAGGAGTTCGATTCGCTCGCCAGCCAGGGCAAGGCGGTCTACGACATTTCCGGCCGCTGCGGCGTGTACGCCAAAACCGACATCCAGCCTCTGCTCAACCAGGGCGTGCCGCGCGAGGATATTGCGCTCTCATCGCTGCACGCCATCGCCAAGCAGACCATCGGCGGCCTGGCGCAGGGCCTCGACATCGAGCCGCCCGTCATCTTCGAGGGCGGACCGCTCACGTTCAACCCCACGCTCGTACGCGTGTTCTGCGAACGTCTGAACCTCACCGACGAGCAAGCCATCCACCCCGAGCACCCCGAGACCATCGTGGCCCTGGGCACGGCGTACTCGCTCTCGGGCATGTTCGCCGACGCGCAGCCCATCGACATCGAAGCGGCCAAGGCCACCCTCGCCGAGCGCCCCCAGGGCGACGGCACCACGGGCGCAGCGCCGCTGTTCGCCTCCGCAGCCGAACGCGCCGAGTTCGAAGAGCGCCACGCCAAGGAGAGACGTTCCCATGCGCCCAAGCCCCAGCCAGGCGATGTGCTGCGCTGTTACTTGGGAATAGACTCGGGCAGCACCACCACCAAGTTCGCCCTCATCAACGAGGCCGGCGAGCTCGTGGACGAGTTCTACGCCCCCAACGAGGGCCAGCCGCTCGACGTGGCGCGCGACGCGCTCATCGAGATGCGCGACCGCTACGCCGCCCACAGCGTGACGCTCACCATCATCGCATGCGGCACCACCGGCTACGGCGATCTCATGTTCAGCCAGGCCCTCCACGCCGATTACCACACCGTTGAAACCGTGGCCCACGCCGCGGCCGCCACCGCCTACGTGCCCGATGCCAGCTTCATCCTGGACATCGGCGGGCAGGACATGAAGGCCATCTGGCTCGACGACGGCATCATCTCGGATATCGTGGTCAACGAAGCGTGCTCTTCGGGCTGCGGCAGCTTTTTGGAGAACTTCGCCTCAACGTTGGGCATCCCCACGCGCGAGATTGCCCAGGCGGCGTTCGAATCGCAATCGCCCGCGCAGCTGGGCAGCCGCTGCACCGTGTTCATGAACAGCTCCATCGTGAGCGAGCAGCGCAACGGCCGCACGCCTGAGGACATCATGGCGGGGCTCTGCCGCTCCATCATCGAAAACGTGTTCACCAAGGTGGTGCGCATCCCCAACACCGATATCCTGGGCGACAAGGTGATCGTGCAGGGCGGCACCTTCAACAACGATGCCGTGCTGCGCGCGCTTGAGCTCTACATTGGCAAGAACGTGATTCGCGCGCCCTTCCCCGGGCTCATGGGCGCCATCGGCGCTGCGCTTCTGACCAAACGCTTCGTGGAGAAAAACGGCGGCCCCGACGCCTACACCACCACGTTCATCGGCCTGCACGCGCTGGACGATTTCTTCTACACACAGCAGTCCAACCTGCCCTGTCCGTTCTGCGCCAACCACTGCAACCGCACGCTGGTCACGTTCTCCGACGGCACGCAATGGGTCACGGGTAACCGCTGCCCGCGCGGCGAGGTGATCGGCGACCCCAAAGATGCCGCCGTGCGCGATGCCGCCAAGGCGGCCATGGACCAGCGCTTCAGCGCCCCGAACCTCTTCGACACGCGCCGCGAGCTGCTGTTTGCTAACTACGATGCGCCCCGGCTGTGCGAGCCGCGCGACATCACCATCGGCCTGCCGCGCGTGTTGAGCTTCTGGGATACGATGCCGTTTTGGACCACCTTCTGGAAGAGCCTCGGCTTTAGCGTGAAGCTCTCGCGCGAAAGCACGCGTGCGCTCTTCGAGAGCGGCCTGCCCTCGGTTACCTCCGACACGGTGTGCTTCCCCGCCAAGCTTGTGCACGGGCACATCCGCGACCTTGCGCGCGCCGGCGTGGATCGCATCTTCATGCCCATCATCACCACCGTGCCCTCCGAGAACATGCAGGAATCGAGCGAGTCGATGTGCGCCGTGGTGAAGGGCTACCCCATGGTGATTCGCAACTCCGACAACCCGCAGCGCCGCTTTGGCGTGGAGTTCGACGACCCGCTGTTCCACTGGTACACCGACGCCGACCGCGAGCGCCAGCTTGTAGGCTGGATGCAGGAGACGTTCGGCGTGGCGCCCGAACTCACCAAGCGTGCGATCGAAGCGGCCGACGCCGCGCAGAAATCGTTCAAGGGTCAGCTGCTCGAGGCCGGCGGCAAGGCCATCGCCGACACCAAGGCGCACGGCCGCTATGCCGTGGTGCTGGCGAGCCGCCCCTACCACAACGATTCGCTCGTGAACCACGAGCTGCCCGAGATGTTCGCCGAGATGGGCCTGCCGGTGCTTCCGCCCGATGCCGTTCCGGGCGCCACCGAGGTGGACCTGCATAACAGCCGCCTGGACATCGTGAACAACTACCATGCCCGCATGCTGGGCTGTTCCGTGCTTGCCGCCCAGCGCGACGAACTGGAGTTCGTGCAGCTGGTGAGCTTCGGCTGCGGCCACGACGCGTACCTCTCCGACGAAATCGTGCGCATCATGCGCGAGATCTCGGGCAAGACGCCGCTCATCCTCAAGGTGGACGAGAGCGACATCCAAGGCCCGCTACGCATCCGCGTGCGCTCCTTCGTGGAGACGGTTGACATGCGCCGCGAGATGGAGACGCAGGAGACACTCCAAGCCGGCGCGGGCGATGCCGGCGCAGCCGAACAAGCTGCTGCAGATGACAAAGCTGGGCGAGCCGCCGCAACCGACGAAGCCGGGCGAGCTACCGCAGCGGCCGACGCTGCCGCGCACTCGGGCAACGAGCCCGGTTCCGCATCCGCGAGCGCCCCCACGCATGAGACCCACGAGCTGGCCGACCCCTACCCTGTCAAATTCACCGAGGCCGACCGCGCCGACAAGGTGGTGCTGGTGCCCAACACCTCGCACGCGTTCAGCCGCCTGATGGCGAACGCGTTCGCCAAGCAGGGCATCCGCACGGTGCCGCTGCCCATCGGCCGTGAGGAGGCCATCCGTCTGGGCAAGAAATACGTGCACAACGACATCTGCTTCCCGGCGCAGATCGTGATCGGCGAGGCGCTGGCCGAGCTGGAAAGCGGCAAGTACGACCTCGACCACGTTGCCGTCGCCACGGGCAAATACGTGGGCGACTGTCGCCTCACGCATTACGCGGCGCTTTTGCGCAAGGCGCTCGACGACGCGGGATACGCCCAGGTGCCCATCATCACCAACGATGACACCGACACCCACAATCAGCACCCCGGTTTCAAGATGAACGCCTACACCGCCATCTGCATCGCGGGATGCCTGCCCATGATCGACGTGCTGGAGGAGCTCGTGCGCAAGATGCGCCCCTACGAGCTCGACCCCGGCGCCTCCGACGCAGCGTTCGAGTACGCAATGGACGAATTGATCGGCGGCTTGGACTCGGGCGGCCTGCGCGGCGCTCGTGCGGGCTTCTCGCGCGGCATCGAGCGCATGCGCCAGGTTCGCTACGACCGCTCCAACCCGCGCCCCACGGTGCTCATCGTGGGCGAATACCTGCTGAACTTCCACCCCGGCGCCAACCACGACGTGGAGGAATACCTGGAGAAGAACGGCCTCGAGATCATCGAGGCGCGCATGACCGACGTCATCCGCAAGACGTACTTCTACAAAGACGCCCAGGCCAAAGAGTTCCACGTGACCCTGCCCTTCCAGCAGAAGGCGTGGAACGCCATCGCCAACAAGGTGTTCGACATCGCGCACAGCATGTGCGACAAGATTGCATGCCGCCACCCGCTGTATACGCCCGCCGTGCGCATGGACGAGCTCGTGGTGGCAAGCGACCCCATCATGCACCACACGTTCGACGCGGGCGAGGGCGTGCTGATTCCCGGCGAGATTCTGCATCACGCGGAGCACGGCTGCCGCACGTTCCTGATCCTGCAGCCGTTTGGGTGCCTGCCCAACCACGTGTGCGGGCGCGGCGTGGCCAAGCGCCTCAAGGAGATGTACCCCGACGCGCAGATTCTGCCGCTTGACTACGACCCCGACGTGAGCTTCGCCAACGTGGAGAACCGCCTGCAGATGCTGGTGATGAACGCGCTTGCGGGCAACGAAGGCGCCCAGGCACAACCCGAGGAGGCATAATGGCGAGGCCGAAGAAAGATGCCACTACCGTCGAGGCGCGCCAACGCATCATCGACGGGTTCTGGACGCTGCTCGAGGAGAACCGCTTGAGCGAGATCACCATCGGCATGGTGGTCGAGCAGGCCCAATGCAATCGCGGCACATTCTACTACCACTTCGATGGTCTGGACGCCCTTTTGCAGGAAGCCATCGAGCGCGAGCTTCTGGTGGAGCGCGATATCCCCGGCATGATCTTCGCGCTCGCCTGCAGCATCGAGGATGCGCCGTCGCAGCGCCTGAGCGAGTCCAACGATCTCTATCGCCTCTCGCTCATCATGGATCGTGGAGGCCTCGACCTGGTCGCCGAGGGAGCGAAGCGCGCCATCGTGGGTATGTGGACCGCGTTGCTCGTGCCCGGCCAGGCGGAGCTTCCCGAGCCCACGCGCGAGGTCATCGAGTACTTCACCTCCGGCACGCTGGGACTTATCGCCTACCGCTTCGCGCGCGAGAAGGAAGGGCGCGCCGCCGTGCCGTCGGTCGCTGCCGACGACTTCCTCAAACGCAATGCCGCGTTCGTGATCGAGCAGGTGGCGCGCTACCAGGGCATGACCGAGGCCGACGTGCTCGCACGCCTTCACATGGCAAGCTGCCTGATGCAGCAAACGCGCGCGTAAGGATTTCGGCGCATCGAGAGCTCGCCGAGCCGAATAGCATGGACAATCGTCCGCAGGACAGTTTTGCCGAGTATGTAACCCAAATTGCTGCAGCATTCAGACGTCTTGGTAGTTTTAGTGAGTATGTAATCCATTTCTTGCCGTCTCAAAAGGCTACAGAGTCTGACAGTGCGAGGGAGCTTCCACTTTCTTAACTCGAAAGAAATGTGACCTGGGAAAATGGAGAGCACCATTATCACTTTGAGAAGTTCTTCGTGAAGAAAGGCAATTGATCGGATTACATACTCGTCAAAACTGCCGGCGCTCAACAAACTTACGCAAAACTGGATAACATACTCAATTATTTTGCCAATTCGGTTCCATGTTTTGCACTGTCAACATGAAGACGCCCCTAAAGGGGTCCCCACAAACAGAAAGCCCGCCGAAGCGGGCTTTCTTTCATCCAATTCGTTTGCTTATAAGCAAGATTCGACGTTGCGGGTTAGCGGAACAGCTGCAGGTATCGGCCATCTGCCAAGCTCAATCGTAACAGAGCAAGCGCCTTCATCTTCCATCATCTGCTGGAACGATGAAGCGGCCTATCCGCGCACCTCGGCGCCGGTGGCGGCGCACACTTTCTTGACCAGCTTGGCGTGAGCCTTCTCGACCTCTTCGCTGGTAAGCGTGCGGTCGGCGGCGCGATACGCCAGCGCATATGCCATGGACTTCTTGCCCTCGCCCAC
>NZ_CALUMA010000051.1 GCF_944321625.1 uncultured Slackia sp. | reverse complement strand
GGCCAGGAGGGAGTGGTCGCGCGTGATGGCCTGCAGGCGGTCTTGGTGCAAGAGGTAGGCGCGCGAATCGCCCACCTGCGCGATGACCATGCGAGGGCCGTCCAGCACGGCGGCGGTCATCGTGGTGCCCATGCCCTGGCGCCCCAGCCCCTCGCGCGCGGCGCGGATGACGGCGCGATTCGCCTCCACCACGGCGCGGGCGAGGTCGTCGCCGTCGGCCGTGTGCGGGGCGTGGACGACGAGCGACTGGATGGCCACTTCGCTCGCCACTTCGCCGGCCGCATGGCCTCCCATGCCATCCGCCACGGCGAACAGGGGCGGAGTTACGGTCAGGCTGTCTTCGTTGTGATCGCGCACCAGGCCCACGTCTGTCCGCGAGCCGTACGAGAGCATCGCGCCTTTTGCGTGGCGGCCGCGCTGCGCCTTGGGCGCCTTGGCGGCGGACATTATTCAAACCTCACGCGCATGGCAACGTCGCCCACGTTCACCACGTCGCCGTCGCGCAGGGCGACGGGCTCGGCGATGAGGCGTCCGTTGACGGCGGTTCCGTTGGTGGATCCCAGGTCCTCTACGAAAAGGTTGGATCCCATAAGGTTAAAGCGGGCATGGCGTCCCGAGACATAGCTTGCGCCAATGACGATATCGGCGCCTGGCGCGCGTCCCACGATTACGGGGCCGCGCACGGCCATGCGCACGCCGCGCAGCTCTTTGGGGCCGCGCTCAACGGACACATACCATGATTTTTCCTTGGCGCGCTGGCCTTTGACCAGGCCGATGCCCGTTTTCATGAGCGCGAATAGGAACAGATAGAGCAGAGCCACAAACAGCAGACGCCCCAGGAGAAGAATGACGTCGATCACGGCAGGCTCCTATCGCAGCGTGAATACGAACTCGGTGACGCCTAGGGTGATGCGGTCGCCGTCGGTCAGGCCGCGGCGTTGCACGGGCATGCCGTTGACCAGGGTGCCGTTGGTGGACCCCAGGTCGGTGATGACCCAGATGCCCTGGGGCTCGAATTCGATCTGTGCATGCTGGCGCGAGGCGTTGAGGTCGTTGATCACGATGTCGTTGCCGGTTTCGCGGCCCAGCAGCACTCGGTTGGTGGCCAGGTCGTAGGAGCGGTTGGATGCGATGTCGATGAGGTGTGCGCGCACCATCGCCTGGTTGGGCACCGGGGCGGCTTGGCCTGCGCCCGCCGCGAACGCGACGGTGTGAGGAACGCCCTGCATGGCGGCAGCGCCCGCTGCGCCGTATGCGGGATTCGCCATGGCGCCGGCAGCGGGGTAGGCCCCCATGCCGGCGGGATAGGCGCCTGCGGCAGGAGCCTGCGGGAACGCGCCCATCTGCTGCGGTTGCACGGGGCGGCCGTACTGGTCATAGGCTGCGGGCTGCTGTGCCGCCTGGGCGTAAGGATTTTGCTGAGGGGCGCCGGAGGCCTGCGCGGCGGACGCTTCCTGCTGAGCGTTCTCGTCCGCCTGGCCCGCCTCGTTAGCCTGCATCGCCGAGCCGTCGGCGCCGGGCAGGGGCTCCTCGTCGGAGAACGTGCCGGCCTCATGACGCTCAGGCTGCTGCGCGCTCTGCTCCTCCTCGCGATAATCGGCGAAGTTCTTGCTGTTGAAGGTGTATTCGCCGTAGTCTACGGAACGATCGATCTCCTCTTCGGGAACGTAAGGCAGGGGAGGCTTGGCCGCCGGCTCCGCGTCGAATACGGGGGGGACGGAGATGCCCGAGGGATACGCGCCCTGAGGCGCTTGTGCAGGGTATGCGCCCTGACCTGCCTGAGCGGGATACGCTCCGCCCTGATGGTAGGGGTCGTTTGCCGCGGCGGCGCCATAGGGCTGCGCGCCGTAGGGCGCCTGGGCGGCGCCGTAAGATTGTTGGGCGGGAGTTCCGAATTGCTGCTGCGCGCCGCGAGGCTGGCCGCTGCCGTAGACAGGGGCGCCGTAGGCCTGCTGGCCGTAAGGCTGCTGGGCATACGGGTCGGCCTGCGCAGGCGCGGGGTTGGAGCCGCCCATGCCGTAGCGCTGCATTTCTTCTGCGCGCAGCTGCTCGATGATGGGCGCACTCACCACTTCGGCAATCACGTCGAACTTGCCATGCTTGAGACCCTCGTCCACGATGAAGCGCACGAGCGGCTGGCCGTCCATGGACAGGCCGTCGGATGCGGCGGACGCGGCAAGGCGCGTTTCGCACTCGCCTGCCAGCGTGGGGTAGAACCCGAACAGACGCTGATCGTCATCGGGGTTCACCAGCACGGTGTAGAGGGTGGGGGCGTATTGCTTGCCGGCGCTCACCATCTTTTCGCGCCTCATCTGCTTTTCCGCCTTTTTCATAATCTGGACGGGAGAGATGGGGGCGTTGCGCATCCCGCCGGCACCTTCGAAGGTGTCTTCCATCTTGCCTTCGAACTTGGAGAAGATTCCCATGGTCGACTCAAGCCTTTCTGCGTTTATGGTCTGAGAGCCTAAGCAAATATAGTAACCAACCAACTATAATAAGCGCCAATTGTAATTGAAAGGTCATACGGGTGGAAAATCTCATCTTGAACAGATATCGCCCGCTCGGAGAGGCGGGTCGTGGCGGATATGGCGTGGTACAGGTGGCGTGGGACACGCGTATCCAGCGCCGTGTGGCCATCAAAATGCTGCATTGGGATCCGTCTGTCGTTGGGGCCTGCGAGGGGCCGAACGCCGCGCGCGGGCCGTATGCGGCTCAGGCGCCGGGGGCTGCGTATGATGCGCGCCAGGCGCCGCGCGACATTCCTGGTCTTGCCGAGGCGCGCACGGCCGCACTGCTTTCCGGCGACCATATTGTGGGCGTGTACGATTTCGAGGTGGATTACCGCAACGCCACGGCGTATCTCATCATGGAGTACGTCGACGGCATCACGCTGACCGACCTCATGCGCGAGTTCGCGGGCCCGCTTCCTCTCAACATTGCCACCTGCGTGTTCGATGCGGTGGCCGATGCATTGGCCAAGGCGCACGCCAATCAGGTTCTGCATCTGGACATCAAGCCCGATAACGTGCTCATCAACCGCCAGGGGCAGGTGAAGGTGTCCGACTTCGGCCTGGCGCAGCTGTCGTGCGAAGCGGGATTCGGCCAGGCGGCGGGCGGCACCATCGGCTACATGCCGCTCGAGCAGATGCGCCTCGAGGCGCCCGACGTGCGCACCGACGAGTGGGCGCTTGCCGCGCTGACCTACGAAATGCTTACGGGCGACAACCCGTTTTTCGCCGAAACGCTGCATGAAGCGGAGGTGGCGATTGAAGAAGCCGAGCTGGTGATTCCTTCCGTCGTGCGCGACGATATCGACGAAGAAGCCGACGAGGCCATCTTCGGGGCGCTCGCCATCGAGCGCGACTACCGCTTCGATTCGGTGGCGCTGTTCGCCGACGCGCTCATGCCGCATCTGGGCGACGCGCGTCGCGGCATGCGCGAGCTTGCGGTGCTGGTGGGTGAGGCGTGCGACGACGCCGAGGAAGACGATGCCACCGAGCCCATGCCGCGCTATGTGCGCGAACGCGTGAGCCTCATGGATCGCTTGGACGAGCGTGCGCAGGCGGTGTTGTTCCGCCTGTGGGCCGCTGCTGCCTGCGGATTTATCGCGTTCGAGGCGGCAACGAATATTTCTGCGCTCTACACGGTGGCCGGGCGCGAGACCCCGGCGTTTTGGGCGGTGCTTGCCGTGTGCATCGTGGCAGCAATCGTGCTTCCCGCTGCGGGGGCGGCCGTCGCCATCATCGCGCTTGCGGCTGCGCTGTTTGCCAACGAAGCGTACGTTCTGGGAGCCGTGTTTCTTGTCGCCGGGGTTGCCTGGTGGGCGTTTGTCGGCCGGCGAGGACACGCGCAGGCGGGCGCGGGCGTTTCCGGGGTCGCGCTGGGGGCGTTTGGCCTGGGGCCCCTTGCGCCGCTTTTGGCGGGATATTTCCTGCGCGTTCCGGGCGCCGCTGCCACGGCGGCGTTTTCGGCCCTGACCGCCTTTGTGCTCGCATGCTCGGGAAGCATGTCGCTGACCGGGTGGAACGTGTTCGTGAACGGGCAGCTTTCCAACCACATGCAGGCAAATGCGCTGGCGCTTCTGGGCGATCCGTCGATGTGGATTCAGGCAGTGTCATGGGTGGCCGCCGCTGCGTTGCTCGCGTTGTTCTGCGGCCGGGGAAGCCGGCCCTGGGCTATTGCAGGCGCGGTTGTTGCGGGCGTGACCATGCTGGCGGGCTGTGCGGCGGGCGGCGCTCTGGAAGGCATGGGCGCTGTCATCGACTTTGCCGACGTCATTCCCGTGCTTGTTGCCTGCGTAGTGATTGTTGTGTGCGCCTCCGTGGCCGGCGTTCCGCTGCGCCCCGACCTGCCGGAACGCGATTGGGACCCTTATGGCGACGTGCCGGACGGCTATGCTCCACGCGATAGACGGCAGCATCCCACACGCAGAAGGTGAGAAGGCTGCGTGCCGGTCGCTTCTCGGCGCATGGGTGCCGACGTATTGGACGGTCGGCACTTCTTGCTAAAGCCACGCGCGACGCGATGGCAGTACGTTCGTTGCGGTAAAACGCGCGCCGCTGTTGAGGTTTCTGACTCCTTTGTGCGGGCGCGCATCGTGTGTGCTAAGTTAGTTTCCGGATGCTCTCGCCTCGGCGCGGCGTTATCGCTTTCGTACGAAATGCCATAGCGCGAGGCGTTTACTGACTTTTGGGATGAAGGGGATGACAGTGCTCGGCGTTCTCATTATGAATACAGGTACTCCGGACGAGCCGACGCCCGAGGCTATCAGGCCCTATCTCAAGCAGTTTCTTTCCGATCGTAATTTGATCGACATGCCGCCCGCATTGTGGCAGCCTATTCTGAACCTGTTCATCCTTCCGAATCGACCCAAGCGCACGGCGCCGCTTTATCAGGCAATATGGATGCCTGAGGGCAGTCCGTTCATCAAGACTTCGCTTGAGCAGCGTGATGCGCTTGAGGCCCGGTTGGGCGAACTCATCAGCGAACCGGTGACCGTCCAGGTTGGTATGCGCTACGGCAATCCTTCGACCGAGCTGGCCTTGGTGAAGCTGCGCAATGCGGGTGCTGACACGATTGTCGTGCTGCCGCTGTATCCTCAATATACGAAATCGTGCGCCGGCACGTGCTTCGAAGAATTCGACCGTGCATTTGCGCGCGTGTATGGGCATGCGCCTGAAGGAGGGAATAGGGAAGACGCGGCGCCGAATGGCGATGCTCTGCGCACTGCGGGTTCCCCGACATCGGCCGCAGCCCCGACCGCGAACGCGCCGCGCATTGTGCGCATCGGCCATTACTGGGATGCCCCGGGCTATTTGAAGGCGCTTGCGTCGTCTATCAGGCGTTCATGGGATTATGCGCCTGGCTCCAAGCTGGTGGTTTCATTCCACTCCATTCCTATGTCGCACGCCAAGACGGGCGACCCGTACCCCGAACAGACCCTTGCTACAGCGCGCGCCCTGGCCGATGAGCTGGGCATTCCGCGTGGCGATGTGCGCTTGGCATACCAGTCGCGCTTCGACAGCCGCACGTGGATCGGGCCATTTTTGGAGCCGGTTTTGTCGCGTCTGGCGAAGGAGCAGACCAAAAACGTCGCCGTGGTGTGCCCCGGCTTTTCGGCGGACTGCCTGGAAACGTTGCACGAGGTGGGAGATCTTGCTGCGCGGCATTTCGCGGAAGAGTGCGAGCGGTTTGGGAATGAAGGCGCTCGATTCTCTTACATCCCCGCTCTTGGCGCCGATGCGGCGTTCATTGAATCGCTGGCACATGCGGTCGCATGCAAGGTGAACGCCTGACGAATGGCGTGACCCGCTGGTTTATGGCAGTTTGCGTGCGGTTTGGCGAAAGGGCGACACGGCCCGAAGCCTTATTCTCGGCGTAGTTCTGACTGAATAAGCTGCTGGGCCGGTTGTCGGCCGGCAAAATGCAGTTGCTGCGGTCCATGATTGCCGTAGGGGCATGAAAATTGGAGGATTTCTTTTATCTCCTTGACCTGAAGTCCACTCTAAGTGGTTCAATGCAGCCAAAGAGCGAACGGGTTGCGGTGTCGCATTGCGGGGCCTGTCGCGGGTGCGTGCGACTGTTTGTGGCGTTGGTGGTAAAAGCGCCGGTGCGCTGCAACCCCTGCATCGCGTCATGCGTCGAGCGCCAAGGGAAAGGTGTCAGTATGAAAATCGCCGAAGTGAGCAAGCGCTACGACATTTCGGCCGATACGCTGCGCTATTACGAGCGTGTTGGCTTGCTGCGTCATGTGCCGCGCACCGAGAGTGGCATTCGCGAATATAACGAGACGAACTGCAGCACCATCGAGTTCCTGAAGTGCATGCGTGCGGCAGGCGTGTCCATCGAGGCTCTGATCGAGTACATGGATTTGTTCGACGAGGGCGAAGAGACGGCTCCCGCGCGCAAGGCCTTGCTCGAGGAGCAGCGCGATTTGGTGCGTGAGCGCATTGCTGATCTGCAGGCGGGCCTCGACCGCTTGAATTACAAGATTGCGAACTACGAGACCATCATTCTCGAGGCGGAGAAGAGCATGCGTCCTGGTGCGGAACCTGCGCAGCCCGGTTCGCGTTTGTGCGATTCGTGCGGCGAGGGGCAGGCGTAATGAGCGCCTCGCTCCAAAGCGTTACGGAGGGTAGCGACGCGTCGGTCCCTTTCGGCGGCGAGCTCTCCTGGGAGGATGCGGTGGCCTCGCTTAGTCCCGACGAGCGCTACGGCCTGGCGTTTTCCGGTGGGTGCGACTCGTCGTTTCTGCTGGCCGTCATGCGTCGCGCCGGGCTGGACGTGAAGGCGTACATGGTGATGACCGCGTTCCAGGCGCCGTTTGAGCTTGAGGATGCGCGGCGCGTCGTTGAGGAGACGGGTGCGGAATTCGAGTTGATACGCGCCGACATTCTCTCGCAGGCCGACGTGTGCGCGAATCCGCCCGATCGGTGCTACCTGTGCAAGCGGTTTATCTTCGGCCAGGTGCTTGCGGCGATGGAGCGGGATGGACGGCGCGTGCTGCTTGATGGGACGAACGCGACTGATGATCCCGCGAACCGACCTGGCTTCCGTGCGCTTGCGGAACTGGGCGTGCGTTCTCCGCTTCGTGAGGCGGGGTTCACGAAGGACGATGTGCGTGCGGCGTCGCGAGCCATGAGTCTGTCCACGGCCGATAAGCCCAATTTCTCGTGTTTTGCCACCAAGGTGCCACCTGGAGAGCCGCTAACGCGCGAATCGCTTGGCCAAGTGACGCACTCATTAGGAATGCAGCTATCTATATGTTAGTAGAATCAGAATAGCTAGTAAGTATTATTAGGTATTAAGACTTAAAATAGATAGTAAGTTACTAATAGAAAGTATAGAGATGACCGACATGCCAGAAGGATACATAGACCTGGGCTATGCCAAGCCGGACACGCAGCGCGAGGAGCGCACCGGTGTTGCCGAGGTGATTTACGGCGAAGGAAAAACTGCCGATCAGATTGCTGGCATCGTGACCGCGCTGCGCGATGCGGGGCAGACGCGCGTGCTGATCACGCGCCTCGATTCTGAGAAAGCTTTTGAGGTCAAGGCGCTTTTGGCGGCGTGCGATGCTGACGTGTTCGAATATCGTGAGACGCCGCGTCTCGGCATCGTGGGCGGTTTGCCCGAGTCGGACGGCGACGCCTACGTGTGCGTTGCCTGCGCGGGCACGAGCGATTTGCCCGTTGCCGAGGAGGCGGCCGTGACTGCCGAGATGCTGGGCAGCCGCGTTGTGCGTCTGTATGACGTGGGGGTTGCGGGCATTCATCGGCTCTTTTCGCACGCGGATGATATTGCGGGTGCGAGCAGCGTGGTGGCGGTCGCCGGCATGGAGGGTGCGCTTGCCAGCGTGGTGGGCGGCATGGCAAAATGTCCAGTCATCGCGGTGCCCACGAGCGTGGGGTACGGTGCGAGCCTGGGCGGCATCGCCGCGCTGCTGTCCATGCTGAATTCCTGCGCGAGCGGCGTGAGCGTGGTGAACATCGACAACGGATTCGGCGCGGGCTATCAGGCGGCGCTCATCGACCATGCCTGCAAGCGCGCCGCGGAGCGTGCGCAAGAGGCGTGAGCCCGGTTCATGGTGCGAAGCGTTCGGTGTCGAGCTCAAAGTGGCGCGTGAGAGTTCGCAACTCGATTATTTTGGCGTTTCCAAATGGCCTTCTGACCAGGCGATATACTATATAATACCTGGTCAGAGCTCTGCCATTATTTTGGACTTACGAACTCTTTGACTGCCGCCAACAATCTGCGGAGCACGAACGATAGCTGCAAAGGATGACTCTATGGGACGAATGATGTATTTGGAATGTGCGGCGGGCATCAGCGGCGATATGGCCGTGGCGGCGCTGCTTGATTTGGGTGCGAGTGAGGAAAAGCTGCAGAAGGCGCTCGCAAGCCTGCCGGTCGACGGATTCGAGGCGCGTGTGTCGCGCGTGAAGAAGGCGGGCCTCGACGCATGTGATTTCAACGTGGTGCTGGACGCCGTGCACGAGAATCACGACCACGACATGGTGTACTTGCACGGCGGCGGCGATCACAATCATCACCATGAGCACGGCGCACACGAGCACGCTCGCAGTCATCATCACGAGCACCGCGGCATGCCGGAAATCGAGGCCATCATCCGCGCGGCCGATATAACCGACCGCGCCAAAGACCTGGCCCTGCGCATCTTCGGCATCATCGCACGTGCCGAGGCGAAGGCGCATGGCGTGTCGATTGACCAGGTCCATTTTCACGAGGTCGGTGCGGTGGACTCCATCGTCGACGTGGTGGCGTTCGCTGTGTGCTTCGATGACCTGGGGCTTGATGATGTGGTGGTGGAACGCCTGTGCGAGGGCCGCGGCTCGGTGCGCTGTCAGCATGGCGTGCTGCCTGTGCCGGTGCCTGCCGTGTCCAACATCGTCACCGAGGCAGGCATCCCGCTTTCGATCATGGATGCGCAGGGCGAGTTCGTCACGCCTACCGGCGCCGCTCTTACCGTCGCCGTGCGCACGCGCAGCACGTTGCCCGAGTGTTTCACGGTGCAGCGTGTGGGGTTGGGCGCAGGCAAGCGTGCCTATGCAGTACCCAGCCTTCTGCGCGCGATGATTATCGAAGAGGCGACCGACGGGGCGAGGCCGTGTGCTGGTTCGGTTCGCGAGTCGCACATCTGGAAGCTCGAATGCGACGTGGACGATTGCACGGGCGAGGCGCTGGGCTTCGTGATGGAGCGCCTGTTTGCCGCAGGGGCTCGCGAGGCGCACTTCATGCCTGTGTTCATGAAGAAGAATCGCCCGGCGTATCAGATCCAAGTCATCTGCATGCAGGACGACATTCCCGCCATGGAGGCGGAGCTGTTCGCGCATACCACCACCATCGGCATCAGGCGCACCGCCATGGGGCGCACGGTGCTTCCGCGTGAGGAGCTGCGCGCCAGCACGCCTTACGGCGAGGTCCGTGCCAAAAAAGTCACGCTTCCCGATGGCCGCGTTCGCATTACGCCTGAGCACGATAGCGTCGAAGCGGTGGTCGCGGCATCAAGCGCGCAGGCGATTGCGGCGTCTGATAACGGCATGACTTATCAGGAGGCGTATCAATTCGTGATGCGAGCGTTCGACTAAAGGGGCGTCAAGCAATATCGCATCGCTTCCGAGATGTGAGTGACGAATCGTTCCAGCAGCCGTTGTGGTATCATGCCTCCGCTTCAAGAGGAACCTCGCTCCCGCCTTGTGCGGGAGCTTTTTTGCGAAAGGGATGCACATGGCTGAAGGGGCGATGGCGCAGGGCATGCAGCAGGCGTCGAGTGGCGCACAACAGGCGGGCCGTACTCGTCTTGATTTGAAGAAGAGCCTGCTCGTAGGCATGACGCTGTTCTCGATGTTCTTCGGGGCGGGCAATCTGATTCTGCCGCCGCTCCTGGGTGCCCAGGCGGGCGAGGCCGCCGTGCCTGCCATGATCGGATTCCTGGTGACGGCTATCGGATTCCCGGTTCTGGGCATCGTGGCTGTGGCGCTTGCGGGCGATTTGCCCAAGCTCGCCGGCCGCGTGAATGCCCGTTTCGCACTGGTATTCACCGTGCTGGTCTATCTGTCTATCGGCCCGTGCCTTGCCATCCCGCGCACCTCGTCCACATCGTTCGAGATGTTGGCGCCGCTTCTGCCTGAGAGCGTGCCGCTGAACGTGGCGTCCATCGCGTTCTCGGTGGCGTTCTTCGCGATTGCCTACACGCTTGCCATGCGTCCCGGCAAACTCACCCAGGTGTTGGGCCGCATCTGCGCGCCGGCGCTCATCATCCTCATCGTCATCATTGTGGCGTCGTCGATTGTCGCTCCGCTGGGCGAGCCCACGCCGGTGCGTGCGCCGTACGACAATGCGGCGGCGGTGCAGGGCTTCCTCAACGGATATCAGACCATGGATCTGCTGGCGGCTCTCAACTTTGGCATCGTCATCGCGCTGAACATTCGCTCGTTTGGCGTGGAAAAGCCCGGCGATGTGGCGTTCGAGATTTCGCGCGCTGGCGTGGTGGCCGGCGTGTTGATGCTGCTGATTTACTGCGGACTCGGCTTCGTGGGCGTGGCGACGGCTACCTATATGCCCGAGGCCCAGAACGGCGCGCAGCTGCTTACGGCTGCTGCGACCGGCCATTTTGGCCTGGTGGGCACGGTCATCATCGCGGCCATCTTCTTCATTGCATGCCTCAACGTGTGCACAGGTCTTATCAGCTGCTGCTCCACCTATTTCGCCGAGACGTTCCCCAAGCTGCCGTACGCGGCATGGGCGGCGGTGTTCGCCGTGTTCTCGTGCGTGGTGTCCAATTTCGGCCTCACGGCCATCCTCACGTTTTCGGTGCCGCTGCTGAACGCCTTGTATCCCGCCGCCATCGTGCTGGTGATTATGGGCATGCTGCATTCGGCGTGCGACCGCGTCCCGTACGTGTGGAAATGGGTCGTGGGCGTGGTGGCCGTGGAAAGCGTCATCGTAAGCGTGCGCGACGCGTTCTTCGCGGGCGCGTGGCTGCCGTTCGACATGCTGCCGCTGGCCGATATCGGCTTGAGCTGGCTCGTTCCTGCGCTGGTCGCCGCCGTGATCGGCGTCGCGCATTCGCTCGTCGTGAACAAGGGCGGCAAAGCGGCCGCAGGGGAGTAGTTCCGCAGCGAACCGTTGCTGCCGCCCGTCTAGCTAGTTGGCGGTGTCTCTATAGCGCGTTATCTGCTCTTCGAGCACGTTGAAAAGCGCCTGGAAATCGATGGGCTTCGATACGTGCGCATTCATGCCCGCTTCGGTAGTGGCGGCGATGTCTTCGGCAAAGGCGTTCGCGGTGGTTGCGATGATGGGGATGGTCGTAGCATCGCTGCGCCCCATGGCGCGAATCGCCCGCGCCGCATCGCAGCCGTCCATGCGCGGCATCTGCATATCCATGAGTATCGCGTCGAAGGCCCCTGGTTCGCTGGCGGCGAACGCCTCCACAGCTTCTTGGCCGTCAGCGGCGCAGGTGACTCGGACGCCGCGCATGGAAAGCATTTCGACGGCAATCTCGCGATTGATTTCGTTGTCTTCCGCCATCAGCACGCGAGCATCCTGAAGCACGTCGTCGGACGGAGCGCCTTCGCCCTGGTCGTTCGCTGAATCGTGGCCATCGGACGAACTGTTGCCTGCCGTATCGAAGGCGTGGGTGTCATCGGCGAACATGCCGAGGCGCACATTGCCCGTGAACGTGGGTGTTTGCGCATCGGCACCGTGCACGCTGTCGGGTTCCACAGGTTCGTGGAGCTTTTCCGTACCGTCCTTTTCGTCCCGCTCGGCATCTGTGTAATTCGCGCTTTCGAGCGGCACCGTCACGGTGAACGTGGAGCCTTGTCCCAGTTCGCTCTCCACCGTTATGGTGCCGTCCATGCGGTCGACGATGCTCTTCACGATGGGCATGCCCAGCCCCGTGCCGGTCACGTTGCGCGAGCTGAATGTGGTTTCGCGCTCGTAAGGGATGAATATCCGCTCCATGAACTCGGGCGACATGCCAATGCCGGTGTCGGAGACGATGAACTGGTATGAATTGTGACGTTCGCCGCACGTCGCTTGGCGCACCTCAAGCGTTACCGACGCCCCTTCGTCCGAGTACTTCAAGGCGTTGGACAGCAGGTTGTTCATCACCTGGGTGAGGCGGTTTGCATCGGCGCGCACGAGGGAATCCTTCACATCCACGCTCCACGTGAGCGACTTGCGCTCGCGTCGCGCCTGCGCCTCGAATGTTCCGACGCACGATTTGGCGCATTGCCCCAGGTCAAATACGGTCGACTCCATGCGCAGCGCGTCGCCTTCCTCCAGGCGCGACACATCCAGAATATCGTTCACCAGCGCAAGCATCTGCGATCCCGAGGTGCGGATCTTTTCCAGATAGCCGCGGGTCGCCTGGACGTCGTCGGCGTGCACCTCAGCAAGCTGGCTCAGGTTGATGATGGCGTTCAACGGCGTGCGCAAGTCGTGCGACATGGAGCTGAAGAATCGGTTGCGCGCCTTCTGGCTTCGGCGTGCCACGTCGAGCGAATCCTCCATGAGCTGCAGGCGTTGCAGGTTGGCGCGCTTCTCGTCGTCCACGATGCGGAAGCACAGCACGGCCTCTTCGCTGCTCAGCGATTCGTCCATGAGCAGGCGCACGCTCACCCACAGGTAGCGATCGCCGAACAGGCGCAGGAAATCACCGCCAAAGTCGCGCACGCCACGCGCCACCAGCGACCGCACGTTCTCGAGCGAGAAGTTGCTGGCCAACATATCGCGCGTTTTGGGCTCGATGACGGCGAGCGCGCAGTCGATGAGCGCCTGGTACGAGCCGGTGGCGGGAAGACGGCTGCGCACATAGTCGGAGCCCTTGGTCATCTCGTAGGTGCCTTGGCGGTGGTTGACGCGATAGATGGCGTAGTACGAATTGCCCAGCACGCGAACGGTGTCGTTGGTGCGTTCGACCAGCTTATTGCTGCGGTAATTGCGCACACCCTGCCAAATGGTGAGGGCCAGCAGCAGCGCGAACACGATGCCGAATCCGATGGTGAAGGCGCGCAGGTCGCCCAGAAGCGTGCTGAAGGGCACGGTGACGATGGAAATCCAGCCGTTATCGGCGATGTGATAATACACGGCGCGGACGTTGCCGTTGGGGTCGACGACGGAGGAGTCGATCGCTTCGAACTCGCCTGCGCTGATGCCGGCGAGCACCTGCTTGATGTAGTCTTCGCGTGCCTGCCCCTCGAAAAGCACAGAATCGCAGTACAAAAGCGTTCCGCTGCCGTCGCACAGGTAATAGGAGGAATCCGCGGGCAGGCTGATGGGGTTCGCGCCCTTGGTGCCAAATGCATCGGGGTGGATGTCGAAGGCCAAGATGTCTGGAGTGTCGTTTATCGCGATGGCGATGGTGATCACGGTTTTGCCCGTGATGTGGTCAGTGTAGGCATCGGTGAATACCACCTTCTCAGGGTTCTTAACCGCAAGGGTGTACCACGGGGCGTCCTTGTAGGCATCGCCGGAGAACTTATCGTCTGGGTCGGAAGAAATGAAGCGGCCGTTGACCACGGCGTACGGATAAAGCGCCGTCGCGGGCGTGGCGGCGGTCATGTTCGTGCCTAGCTGCTGAAGCCAAGCGGTGAGCTCTTCGTCGGTCCAACCGGCGTTTACGTAGCCTTCAAAGTATTCGGCTTCCAGCAAGGCGAATTGCTGGTACACGAGCGCGTTGTTCTCTTCCTCGATGGCGTAGCTGTGCGCCAGCGCGTCGCCCATCTGGCGGGCGTTTTCTAGCAGCTTGGTTTGCAGCAGGTTCAGACTGAACAGGGCGACCAGAGCGAACACCGCCACCAGGACCGCGGTATTGATCACGCTGCGAACCACAGGCGAGGTATGCGGGGCCTTGCGCTTGGTGCCGCGGGCTGTCGATTGTGATTTGCCGCCTGTTGAAGGCGCGGCACCGCTTTCCTTGTTCGCCTGGGCGTCATCACGTGCGGTGGGGCCTTCCAGCGGTGCGCTGGTCAGTTCCGTTGATTGGGCGTCCAAAACGTGTTCGTCTTGATTTGCCATGCTTATTCCTGCCTTGTCTCTGCGGTGCGCAGCATCTCAAGGGGCATTATCGCACTCCGAATCGGCATACCGCGATTTTGAAACAATGTGGGCTAACGAGGGTGTGCGCGGCGACGATTTGGGCGTTGGGATATCGATCAAATCGGGGGAGATGCCGTCGGAAGAAGCTTCGTAAAAACGCGTGGGCGCCGCATCGAGAAAGAGCCGTCGCTTACGTTCGTTTTGCTTTGCCGTCAGATTGCCGAAAAATGACATTACGCCGCGTCGTGCAAAGCCTGTCGCGCGGTAGAATAGCGCAGTTTCTCCGCCTGCCGGAATAAGGCGTTTGCGCATCTGGGGCGGTATACGCGTGGCTACCGACGATGCGCGCAAGACGTTTCGTGGCGGGGCAGCGTGCACGCTTCTTCCGCTTGGGGAGGGTTCTTTTCTGGGCTGAGGGTATGCGGCGTAACGTAGAGGTGTTTGGCGCGACGCGCGCGTTGTTGTAAGGAGATTGGGGTCGTGACGAAAAAGCTTGAAGGTCGCGTGCTTTCTGCGCGGCGCAGGCGTCGTGGCTCATTGAAGCCGGCACTTACGGGCCTCACCGTTTTCTCTCTCACATGTCTCTTGCTCGGATCGGTGGTGTATGCGGCTGCGGTCCCGGGGCTCATCATGTCGTCCGATACCATTGCGGCGGTAATTCAGGCCCCCGCAAATCCTGCTGTCGGCTCGCAAAGGCTGATAACCAGCGTGCTCGGAGAGCTGATAGGCGCTGGCGGGTCTTCCCAAGAAGAAGCGGATGCGAAAGAGGGTTCTTCAAGCGGCGGTGCTGCCGGTTCATCATCGGGCGTAGTATCGAGCGTCGGCGGGCTTTCATCCCTCAGCTCTGTTGTGAGTGGCACCCTGCAGGGTTCAGCCGGACTTGATACCGGCGGCGAGGATGGAAACAAAGACGGTGAGGATGCCGAAAGTGGCAGCTCCTCTGGAAACGCCGATAGCAACAAGGGTCAAAACGATGCTGAAGGCGATGCGAAGCCTGATTCGGAGCCGAATCCAAATCCGGATGAGCCGGGTTCGGATGATTCCAAGCCCGAAGGTCCCGAGCCAGAGCCTGAGCCTACGCCCGAGCCCGACGGGCCCGCTCCCGAAGAAGAGGAGGCCTATCATCAGCTGCTTATTGGCTATGCCAACAGGCTGAATGGATACGCAACGCGCGTGATGGAGCTGCGCTCATACTTCGTGGGCGGCGATGCAGCGCCTATGTTCGCAATCTCGATTGATGAAAGAGAAACACTGAAGGGGCAGGCCGAGGTGCTCAAGAGCGAGATGGGCGGCGATTGGGGGTCTTTGCACAACAGTATGGCCTACAAGGACGATTCCCAATGGCAGTCATCGGCGGGAAAGCTCATCAACCTCTTCATGCTTCTTTTTAGGTATTCTGAGCAACTGTCCGGCGCATGGGGGTCAAGCTGGAGCGCTGGCAATGACCTAGCCTCGCAGTGGCAGTGGATTATCGACGGTCTGAACGAGGCCGAACCGCTTTTGGCAGAATATAACGAAAAGGTGAACGCAGGAGTTGGGCTATGAGCCGGCGATTCGGAGGGCCGGAAAACGGCATGAGCGGTCACGACGATTCTCGCGACGGCATCGATTCCGTCATCGAGCTTGAGGCGCAGCCTGAAGCTATTGAGCGCTCTGAGCGTGGCATGCGCCTGGTCCATATCGAGGAATTCGAGTCGCCTGTTGCACTCGATGGCGAGCAGCGCGATGCCTACCTGCGTCGTTTCGTAACTCTCTTCGTGGACGAGGCGCATGTTCGTCGTGGCGGCATTGGGCGCGTTGCGCGTGCGACCAATGCCATGGGCGAAGCGTTTGCGCTTAAGACGCTCGTGCTTCCCGAGCGCGTGGATTCGACCGACGACGAAGAGTATGAACGCCATGCGGAATCACTCAAGCGGGCGTTTCGCCAAGAATACGAATGCCATCGGGCGCTTTCGGGCTTGGCGGGTTTCCCGCGTCTGTACGGATTCGGGCTGGTGGATGGTGCTCCGGCGATTGTCATGGAGTGGATTGAGGGGCAGACGCTCGCCCAGGCTTGTCGATTGCTCGCCGCCGATGACGAAGGGCGCGTGCCGCCTTTGACCGCTGCGCGCATCGGACGCGATTTGTTCGACTTGCTTATGCGTATGGACTTGATTCAAGACGGCATGGTGCACCGCGATGTGTCTATGGGCAACGTAATGGTGCGCACCTCGCGCCTTTCGGTTCTCGAGCAGGCAGATGAGGGCGCCTTCGAACTTTGTTTGGTCGATTTCGGGTCATCGGCGTCAATGGACGAGGGTGTTTCGTTCACTCGCCAGAACATGGTGGCCCGCAAGGCTACGGCGAATTACGCGCCGCCCGAAATGCTTACGGATGATGTTCCCGATCTGGAGCGCTTGCGTAAGTCTCCTGCGATCGATGTGTATGCTGCGGCAAGCGTGGTTTATCACCTGGCGTGCGGGCGTCCCCCGTTTGACCTGGTGGGCGCAGATTCTGACGAAGCGGTTTCTCCGTATCGCGTAAAGACGGAACAAGAGCCGGCGGTTCCCGTCATGGCGCATAATCCCGCCGCCGACCTAGACGCTGTGCTTCTCCATGAGCCGGAAGTCGCGGTTATGGTGGAGCGTTCGGCGGGCGGCATGTCGTCAAGACCCGACGCCGAGGACGTACGAGATGCCCTCGACTACGTTGATGCCCAGCTTGCGGAGCTATTGGCTAAGTGCCTTGCGGTGCCGCAAGGGGCGCGTCCGACTGCGCGCCAGATGCATGGCGCCCTCTCGGCATTCTGTCGCCAGTACGCTGAAAACGTTGAGCGTTCGCTTGCGGGCGAGCCGCTTTTGCCGTGCATGCTTGATGGCGAACCGCAAGGATCTGCCGTGTCGGCGATGGAGCTGCGCGCGATAGTGAAGGCGGCAGCGAAAGCCGCGTCTGCCGCGGTATGGATTATCGTCGTGTGCGCAACGGGTCTGCTTGCTCACGGTGCGCATATTTCGTTCGATTTGGGGCCGCTTGCGTGGGCGGGAAGCGTGAACGGGGCGGTCGTCTCTGCCGCGCTTGCCGTGCCTGGCGTATTAGGATTTTTGGGTAGGTGGCGTGATTCCGGCACATTCCGTGGTTTCGTTCGCGGAAGCGCGTTTCTTGCGCTGGGCGCTCTCGCGGGCGTGGCTGCCTTGCTGAGCATCTCCACCGAATCGCTGGGCGTGTGGCGTGGACTGGCGGCAGCATTGTTTGCGGCGGTGGCGGCAGGATGGTGCCCGCTTGTGGTGGATTACACCTTGGCTGTGGCGCTTCCCACGCCGCGCAAGCCCAAGCGGACGGGCTTGCCCGAGGGCGAAGATGATAAGACCCTTGCGCTTGAAGCGCCGGCAGGGCTCGCCAAAATTGACGAAGCTGCTTCTGGGCATTCAACGTCCGTCGCAGCCCCATCGCATGACGATTCTTCGCAAACCTACGAGAGTCCCCGGGACGACGAGACCTCTCAGGATGGCGACGCCCCTCAAACCGGAAAGGACGAATCATGACGGAAGCCCACCTCACCCCGTGCGGCGCGCTGTTTGCCGCCATGAAGAAATACGGCGGCATGAGCTACAAGGAACTCGCTTCGCTGGTGCTCTCGGGCAAGCCCCTGGCGGACGGGCGCAGTCCTGCGAGTCGCGTAAGCGACCGGACATGGGTATCGCGGTTTATTGTGCATGCGCCGGTAGGCTCATTGCAGGACAGATATTTCAGCGATTTCGGCGTGTCGTCGCTGCGCATCGTGGCGCGTCTTAAGGCGCGCGAAAAGCGTGCGTTGTCAAGCGAGCAGATTCTGGGCTTCATCGTGGGCGATGGCGGCACCATGATGAAGGAGGCGCTTTCGGCTGCGCACCAGGATGTGGCGCTGTACGACAACGTGCTTGCGCGGCTTATCGGCGGGGCGGGCTACACCAACGATGAGCGCGTGGAAATTGCCATGACGCTGTTCGTTGCAGCGGGGTGCACGGCGAATGTGCGCGCTGCTGCTCAGTTCGCAGTCAACTATGCGCGATCGATTCATGGGGACAATCTTGCCACGACGCCCGCCGCAACGCTCGGCGATGCCCAAGAGGCGTCGGGTCGGATTGCTGGTGCGCCTTTTGCCTTGGGTCTGGTTCGCGTGGTGGACGGCTACGTGAAAGGAAGCGCCCACTGGGTGTCGCCTGAAGGCGACGGCGTTGAGATTGGTGCGCTCGCGTTGGGTGAGGATGATATTACTAACGTGGGTCCGCGCGTGTCGGGCCGCCATGCGCATATATGGTGCGACGAAGAGGGCCGTTGGTTCGTTGAGGATTTGGGATCGCGCAACGGCACCGTGGTAATAAACGGTGTCGATCGCAGCAAAACCGTGGTCGCTCCGCCGAAGGGGGAGAAGGGGCAATCGAAGGGTGCTGTGCAAGACGTTGATGCCCAGGACGCGGATGGCGAAGCTGAGCTCGCAAGTGATGGTGCGTCCGAGAACGAGATCGAGCGAAGTGAGGGCAGCAAGCCCGAGCGCGGAGACGGGTCCAAAACTGAGGAATCAATCGTTGAGGTTGAGCCCGACGATCGCATTGACGCGGAACTTGTGGTGTCTGATGCGATAGAAATTCATCCTGGCGACGAACTCATCCTGGCTGGTGACACCGTGTTCGCTCTGGTGGCGGGCCTGCCCGAGTAGTCAAATTCTTCTTGTTCAGACGATGCGCAAGAATGCCCGCGAGCCTTCTGGCTCGCGGGCATGGGGAGGGGCTGGCTTGGTTGAGGGAGGGCCGACTCAGGCCAGGGATTGTCCTAAGAAACCGATAGTCGGAACTACTTCACGCAGGTCTCATAAGCGTTCTTCGCAGCGGTGCGGCCGGAGTAGCAGTTATTGGCATTGCACGATGCGGGGATAGACATGGTGTAGGTCTCGCGATACAGGTTGCAGCAGTCGGTGCCGGCGGAGTACAGACCGGGGATGGGCTCGCCCTTGGCGGTGATGACTTCCATCTTACGGTTAGAGTCGATGCCGCCGATAGAGGTCCAGAACGCCATGTCCTGACGCATGATGTAGAAGGGGCCGGTCTTCACGGGGATCAGGAACTCGGATTCCTTGTCGAAGTCGTCGTCTTCGCCCTTGTCGCACAGCTCGTTGTAGCGCTCGACCGTCGCCTGCAGAGTCGTGGCATCCAGTCCCTGCTTCTCGGCCAACTCGGCAATAGTGTCGGCCTTATAGAAGTTTTCGCCGGGGCACGCTTCCGCAGCCTCGTCCAGGTCGGCGGTCAGCTCGGGATAGTCGTTGGCTTGTACGAAGTAATCGATGATCTCCTGGCTCATAATCTGGTAGGAGGCGTTCTGAGTGTGAACGGCGTTGCCGACGCACTGGGGAACGAAGTGGCCGCAGTTCTCGTTGGTGTAGCGCTCGGCATCTTCATTGACCCACAGGACGGGGCCGCCGCGATGGATGGTCTGGGACATGGTGGCGAAGAAGTCGATGCCGTAAGAGTAGGCCTCGCGCAGGAAGCAGCGCTCGCGGGAAACGTCGTTAGCGCCGGCGGAGATTGCCATGCGCAGGCCGTCACCGTCGTGGCCTTCGATGCCGTTGTTGGTGGAATAGGTCAAATCCCAGCCGCGCTCCAGCATGATTTCCTCATTCTGGGCATAGCCGCCGGAGCAGAGGATGACGGCCTTGGCGTTAACCTGCAGGATGGAGCCGTCCGCCTTTTCGGCATACAGACCTTTGACCTGGCCGTTGTCGATGATCAAGTCAAGAGCGGAGGTCTCGGTCATAACGGTGGCGCCCAGGGATTCGGCGCTTGCCACCATGGGGTCGATGTAGTTGGAACCCTTGCCGTCCTCGAACCAGTGGAAGCAGTCAAATTTGCCCAGGCCGTGGTAATTGTCGATTACGCCGGAGAACTTAACGCCGTGGGATGCCATCCAGTCGATGTCGTCGCCGGAAGCCTCGACCATGTCCTTCCACAGCAGAGCGTTGATGCGGTAGTTGAAGAATTCCTGTTCAGCAGAGATGATCTGGCGGAACGTGACATCGTTGCTCGTGCCCTGGTCTTTCTGCATCTGGGAATTGAGGGCGAACATGCCCTCGGTCAGCTGCCCATTGCCGCCGCACTTGCTGTTCTTCTCCAGTAAGAGGGTGTTCGCGCCGAGCTCGGCCGCCTGAACGGTAGCGGCAACTCCGGAGGCGCCGCCGCCAACCACAACGATGTCCACATCCATGGTTTCGGCGGGCTCGTAGGTTGTCGTAGAGGTTTCGGTTGCGGGGGCATCTGAGCCGTCTCCCGCGGACTGGGGTCCGCAGCCCGACAGCATGCCGGCGGCCGCTACTGCGGCAGCGGTTACACCTGCGCCTCGCAGGAAGTTACGACGAGAAAGATTGATGGTTGCCATGATTCCCTCCTTGAATCGCGTTTGGCTAACGCTTTCCCAGTCATTTTGACCAGCCATTTGCCAGTCTTCATGACGTGCTTTACTATACGGAAAAGCCGTCTTCTGATTTATCGTCTAGGGCGGTGGATTTTGGAGGGGTCGCGCACATTTGCATGTGGGCTGTTTCGGGGGACAAAGACTATAATGCCTGATAAAACTAGTAAAAATGGAATCATAGTCAATGAAGCAGCCTCGGGTGCTTCCGGCGCCGCCGAAATGTCCAAAAAATCTTACTCTAGCGAATGGATGCTCATACATTGCCTTGGTTTTGGCACATGCTGGGGTTGGGTCCATGTGGCGTTCTTCTCCACGATGTTTTTCGGTGCGATGCCCGAATCTCTGGGTCTTTCAAGTTGGCTTCTTAATGCGCTCTCAAATGGCCTGGCGATGGTGGCGCTGGGTTTGCTTTCTCTTTGGTTGACTTCGCGCGCTTTTCGCCGTCTTGGACCTCTGTTTGCGGCATTAACGGTTTTGGGGACCATTGGGTTTTTCTTCGGGCAGTTATTGCCCACGATGTGGGTGTACACTGCTGCCGTTTTATCCGGCGTTGGTACTGCGGGGCTACTCCTTCTTTGGGCAGATGCGTATCGCGACATTCCGCCCGCCTCTGCCAAGCAGCGCACCATTCCGACATCTTTGGCCGTAGGCGTTCTTTATTACCTGCTTATCTGCATGCTCCCTCGTTTGGCCGGCATTGTTGTTACCATGCTACTGCCTGTCATTTCTGTTGCCTTTTATCATCTGAGCATCCGCATGAGTCATAGCGGAGAGGTACGGGAGGCCGAGCAATCAACCGATGCCATGAGCCGTGCGGAAAGTGTCGATCTTGGTGGCGCTACTGCCCCAAAGAAGAGCCGGATGGGTGTCATTCGCGGAGCCATATCGGTACGCTTCCTAATCTTTGTTGGAATTTGTTGCTTGGCGCCTGGCTTTATGCGCGGCTACACAGCGGCATTGCCTTTTGCATCTACAGGCGGTATCGGGGAGGCAATGTTTTCGGGAGTAGCCATTGTGTTGGTGGTGCTGGCGGTGGCGAGCATCGTGCTCTTCGGCGAAACAAAGATAGACCTGGCGTATAAATTTGTGGTACCGCTCATGGCGGCAGGCCTGCTTTTGCTTCCTTTTTTATCTGCGGGACAGGAGACCTTGGCGTCGGTGGTCATCATGTCGGGATATACCCTGCTGGAAATTTATGTGTGGGCTAGCCTGACGGATTTGGCGGCAAACACGAGTGCGCCTACTCCTCTGGTATTTGGCTTGGGTAAGTCCTGTATGAACGTGGGCCTTCTGGCAGGAACGTTTTTAGGCATGAATTTCGGCTCCAGCTCTTCCATGCTCCTAGTTGGTGTGATGGTGTTCATTGTGTATCTGTTCATCGTTATGGAGAACGCAATGTCGCCCGGCATTGGCGTGGCGTTGTCTTTAGGGCATCAGGATGAACGCAAGTCGGGCAAGCGTGCGGCAAAGTCCGACAAAGTTACCATTGAGGAAGCAGCCAAACTCAATCTTTCCGAAATGTTCAACGCGATACTTGACGAGCGATGCTCTATCGTGGCTGCCCGCTATGGGCTTTCCGCGCGCGAGACTGAAGTTTTGGGGCAGCTTGCTCGTGGTCGCAGTTTACAAGCGATTGCAGATGACCTGTGCGTGGCGTACAGCACCATCAAGACCCACACAGATCGTATTTACGCAAAGACCGGCGTTCACTCGCGCCAGGATTTGATTTCTCTGCTAGAGAATTCCGAAAAGTAGGCTGTTCGACGATTCAGATTTGCTGCTCGACCATTGCCATGTCTAGGCGCGTTCTATTGCGAGGGCGGGGTATGCTCTGCTCCCTGGAAGGCTTGGAAAAGCTCCCACGAAGCTGGGCATGCGTTTGCCAATCCGATATTTTCGGGGTAAAACTGCCAATATTTTCGGTATAATCAATCCGATATTTTCGGGGTAAAACTGTCGATATTTTCGGTTTTACCAGATGAGCAAGTTGGTCTTATATGAGTGGAGCAATCAAAAAAACAATTGATGGCATGCCGTATTGGCCTCGACTTATTGACTCTACGGTGGAGCTCCATCTGAAAGCGTTCGGGGCTGTAGAAATTGCGGGCACAATGTGGTCGGGCAAAACGTGGACCGCTCGCGCCCATGGCAATAGCCGGGTTACATTCGACAATCCCCAGGCGCGTGAGCTTGCCCAAATGGACATCGGTGCGGTTTTGAATGGCGATGCCCCTCGCGTCGTAGACGAATGGCAGGAGGTACCTGAAACGTGGGACGCTGTTCGTAATAGAATTGACGAGGCGGGTGGGCGCCGTGGGCTTTATATTCTTACGGGATCCTCGCGTCCCTCTCACGACAAAACTCGCCATACGGGTTCGGGTCGAATATCTAGGCTTAAGATGTGGCCCATGTCTTTGTATGAGTCGGGTAATTCGGATGGGGCGATTTCTCTTTCTAGACTGTTTGAGGGCAACTTCTCTGGTGGTCCGGTAAAAACCGACCTTAACCAGCTTGCAAGGCTTGCGTGCAGGGGCGGATGGCCGGCGGCCTTGGACCTTGACGATGAAACGGCTCTTATCGTGCCGCCGCAGTATCTTGATGCTCTTTTTGCCAAGCAGGACGATGCAGCTCCCGGTAACGAGCGGGAGTTGCGGCAATTTCTCCGGTCGCTTGCGCGCAACATAGGAAGCCCGGTTACGCTTAAGACGCTGGCCAAAGACATGAATGACGAGCCCATCTCGAATTCTTCCGATGCCGAAGAGCGCAGGATGCGGGCGTTTCTCGACTATTTCATTGGTCGTTATGTAGTTTGCGACTTGCACGGATGGGATGCCCCCATCAAATCGCCCCGACGCTTGCGTACCAAGCCAAAACACGGCTTTGCCGATCCATCGCTTCCGGCGGCGCTTTTGGGTGCAAGCCCGGAAATGCTCATGGGGAATCTGCAGCTATTTGGGCAACTTTTCGAAGAGATGTGTCTTCGCGATTTGCGCGTATATGCCTCGGCGATGCAGGGGGCTCAGCCCGATGCGCTGCGATACTACCGCGATTCGGATGGGCTTGAAGTCGACGCGATTATTGAGTTGCGTGACGGCAGGTGGGGCGCGATTGAAATCAAGCTCGGCGCAAACAAAGTGCCCGAGGCGGAAAAGAGTTTGCTCCGTTTGCGTGACAAGGTTGCGGCGAACCCCGCAGCTCGCAACCCGGAGCCGAGCTTCATGTTGGTGCTCGTAGGAAAGACCGATTTTGCCTATCGGTTGCCGAGCGGCGTATGCGTGGCGCCTCTGACGAGCTTGGGGGCGTAGAATGCCGCCCTGCATGCTCATTGCGTGATTTCGGGATGTGTTCATGCGCGGGAAACACGTGCCGCGTAATATAGGCACCGCACGAAAGTTGAAAGCCGGTCGATTGGCCGGCTTTGTAGCACTTGGGGGATGGTTCGGCCGGGCGCCGCGCATGCGTCAACCGAGCGCCGCGCAAGCGTTGCGACATATCCCAAGTGCAAACGTAGTAAGGAGCATGCAGTATGGCTAACGCTACCGAAACGGTTCTCTATCAGCGCGAGGGCGACTATATTCCGCGCGTCGCCGCCGTGCACGATTTGTGCGGCTACGGCAAATGCTCGCTGGGCGTGGCCATCCCCGTGCTTTCTGCCGCGGGCTGCGACGTGTGCCCCGTGCCCACGGGTCTGTTCTCCAGCCATACGGCGTTTCCCGGTTGGTACATGCATGACACCACTGACATCCTGCCCGATTACCTGAACGCCTGGAAGGGCATCGGCGTGGAAATCGATGCCGTGTATTCAGGCTTTCTCGGCGCGCCCGAGCAGGTGGACATCATCCGCGGCATTTACGAGACGTACCCTGACGCGCTGCGCGTGGTGGATCCGGTGATGGCTGACCACGGCAAGGTGTATCCCACTTACACGCCCGAACTGTGCCAGGCCATGGCTGACCTTGCGGCCGATGCCGACATCCTGACCCCCAACCTCACCGAGGCCGCTATCATCCTGGGCGAGCCCATCGGCGACGAGTGGGGCGGCGTGAACATCGATGACGCCGAGGCGGAGCGCATCGTGCGCGCGTTGCTGGACAAGGGCGCCAAGAACGTGGTGCTCAAAGGCATCCAGCGCGGCGACGGCATGATCCGCAACTTTGTGGCTGGTCGCGATTGCGCCTTCTTCGAGGCGAAGAACGAGTATCTGCCCTACATGCTGCATGGCACGGGCGACCTGTACGCGAGCGCCCTTTTGGCTGCCGTTATGGCTGGCCGTCCGCTGGCCGAAGCCGTGACGTTCGCGGGCGATTTGACGCACGACGCCATGATCGTGTCCGCCAAGCAGCCCGACTTCAAGAACCGCGGCGTGAGCTTCGAGCTGCTCCTGGGCAAAGTCACGGATCTTCTGTAATGCATTTTTCCATCCTATGCAAAGAGACAACCGCATCTACGAATGACGACGTGTGGGGGCTTGCCGCTCAGGGAGCCCCTGAAGGTGCGGTTGTGGTCGCGCGCAATCAGAAGCAGGGGCGCGGGCAGTGGGGCCGCGTGTGGGTGAGCCCCGAGGGTGGTCTGTATTTCTCGCTGCTGCTGCGCCCGTCGCTTCCGCAAAACGCATGGCCGCAGCTCAGTCCCACAATCGCTCGTGCGGTGTGCCGCGTGGTGCGCATGGAGTGCGGCGTCGACGATGATTCGATTCGCGTGAAGCATCCTAACGACGTGGTGTGCGACGCGGGCAAAATCTGCGGCATCTCGTTGGAGGCGCGCGACGGTTGCGTGGTGGTTGGCTGCGGCGTGAACGTGTTCCATCCTGACCGCCCCATTGAGACCGACGGTCGCAACGTGCCTGCCTATCTGGTCGATTTGGCCGAAGGCCGTCTTGGCGTTCCGAGCAAGGAATACCTCGATGCGTTGCTCGATGCCTTGCTCGCGGCGATTGCGCACGAGATTGAAGAAATGTAAGCGCCTCTCTCGAATCGCCAGCGATGCCCCTTCGGGTCAGCTTGGAGAACTTGTGGACGCGGAGCCTTTGCGCCGCTGTTCTGCGGCAAAGGGGTTTCCCTCCGTCTTTTTCCTCTTTACAATAACAATTTCGTAGTCGCTGCATCGGCGACGATCATCCGGCCGCATTCGCGGCCTTTTCAACGTACATATCCGGATACATCCGGTGACATCACGGCAAGAGAGGCAACCAGAGCATGAGCGAAGCTATCGCGGAAAAGAATCAGGGCGCGCCCGTCGCTGGCGACGCGAAAAAGGAGAACGAGCGTGTAACCCGCATGGGCACGGGCAACATTCCCAAGCTGGTGGTAGAGTTCGCTATCCCCGCCATCCTGGGTATGCTGGTCAACGGCGCCTACCAGCTCA
Organism: uncultured Slackia sp.; assembly: GCF_944321625.1. Taxonomy (GTDB): domain Bacteria; phylum Actinomycetota; class Coriobacteriia; order Coriobacteriales; family Eggerthellaceae; genus Slackia. The sequence goes on along the minus strand of NZ_CALUMA010000051.1, from coordinate 14,061 downwards.
TCGACTCGGTGTTCTTGGGCCATGGCGCGGGCGAAATCGGCCTGACCGCCGTGACCGTCGCCGGCCCCATCATGACCGTGTTCATGGCGTTGTCCATGCTTATCGGTGCCGGCGGTAACGCACTGTGCGCGTTGCGCTTGGGCGAAGGCAAGCACGACGAGGCCGAGAACATCCTGGGCAACACCGCCGTGCTGGGCATCATCGTGTCGCTCACGCTGGCCGTGCTGGCGCATGTTCCGGCGTTCATCGAGCCGCTCATGACGCTTTCTTCCGCTACCGATAACGTGCGCCCCTATGCGCGCGAGTTCATCCAGATCATCAGCCTGGGCTGCGTGTTCCAGATTGTGGGTATGGGCCTGAACAACTTCATCCGTACCGCCGGCGCCCCCAACCGCGCGTTCATGACCATGCTCATCGGCGCCGTGGGATGCACGGTGTTCAACGCCATCTTCGTGCTTGGTCTGGGCATGGGCGTTGCCGGTAGCGCATGGGCGACGGTGTGCGGCATGTTCATCAGCTGCTGCACCGTTATCTGGTACTTCACCAAGACCCCCAACGTGCCCATCCGCCTGCGCCGCAAGTACCTGCCGCTCAAGGCAAAGCTGTGCCGCAGCATCATCTCGCTGGGCACCGCGTCGTTCGCCATCCAGATCGGTTCCGCCGTATCCATGGTGGTCACCAACTACGCGCTTGCCACATATGGTGCTATGGACCCCATCGGCGCCGACAACGCGCTGGCAGCCATTGGCGTTGTGGGACGCGTCGCCATGTTCACCATTCTTCCGCTGATCGGCGTGTCTATCGCTGTGCAGCCGCTTCTGGGCTTCAACTACGGCGCCCGCCTGTGGGAGCGCGTTAAGACCACTCTGCGCGTGGGCATCATTTTTGCCACCATTCTGGGTACGGTCATGTGGGTGCTCATCATGATTTTTGCCCCGCAGGTCATCAACTTCTTCGGCATTCGCGATGCTGAGCTGGTGGCGCTCGCGGCGTTCGCCCTGCGCGTGAACCTGATCTTCCTGCCCATCATCGGTTTCCAGATCGTGGGCTCCAACTACTTCCAGGCTACGGGTCAGCCGGCCAAGAGCATCATCCTGTCGCTCACGCGCCAGATTCTGTTCCTGATTCCGCTGACGCTGATCTTCCCTGAAACGCTGCCGCACATCCTGCCGATGATCGACTCGCTCGATGCGGTGTACTGCGCGGTGCCGGCTTCGGACTTCCTGGCGATTTTCACCGTGCTCGTGTTCCTCATCGTGGAGATGCGCAAGATTAATCGCCGCATCGCCGACCAGAAGGCATCGGGCGAGTATCCGCCCAAGGCGGCATAAACCATGACGAGTGCGAGTACCCCCACCGTTCCCAAGCTTTCACTTGAGGGCGTATCGCAGGTCTATGACGGCGCGCGCGGCAAGACGCAGGCGCTTGGGCCTATGAGTCTGGAAGTGGCTCCGAGGGAGTCCGTCGCCATTCTGGGGCCTTCGGGCTGCGGTAAATCCACCAGCCTCCTGATTGCGTGCGGGCTGCTCAAGCCTACGCAGGGTGCCGCGCTCGTTGACGGCGCCGTTGTCACGCGTCCTCGGCTCGAGACGGGCCTCATTCTGCAGGATTTCGGTTTGATGCCGTGGAAAACGGTGGAGCAGAATGCCGGCCTTGGCCTGCAGGTTCGCCGTGTATCTAAGCGCGAGCGCCGCGAACGCGTGGCGGATGCCCTTGCGCGCGTAGGGCTGTCCGATTTTGCCAAGGCGTACCCCGCCGAGCTTTCGGGCGGTATGCGTCAGCGCCTGGCCATGGCTCGCGCCCTTGCGTGCGACATTGATCTGCTGTTGATGGATGAGCCCCTTTCGGCATTGGACGCGCTGCTTCGCGAAGAGATGCAGAACATGCTCAAGCGCACGTGGCGCGAGAGCGGCTACGCGCAGGTGCTGGTCACGCATTCTATTGAAGAGGCGGTGTTTCTGGGCCAGCGCGTGGTGGTGATGACGCCGCGCCCGGGGCGCATCGCGTTCACGCTCTACAATTCTGAGATGTGCGCCGACGATTGGCGCGACGATCCGCTGTTCTTCGAGCGCTGCCGCCAGTTGCGCGAGGTGTTGCGGGGCAGTGCCGCGGGGGAAGGCACCGATGCGTCAGCCGAGTCCGGCGCCTCCGACTTCGCGAACGCGTCCGATGCTCCTGGCACGTCAGCCGCTTGCTCGGAGGAGGTGTGCCATGCGTAAGGACGGAATCGCGCGCAAGCTTATAGGCTATGCGTTGGCCATCGTGTTCATCCTCGCCGGTTGGCAGGTGACGGCCATGCTCGTGGACAACGCCGCGCTGCCGGGTCCCGCCGAGGCATTCCCCATGGTGGTGCAGTACGCGGGCGACTTATGGCCGGCGTTTCTGGTAAGCCTGTATCGCGTGGTGGCGGCCATGCTTATCGGCACGGTGCTCGCCATTCCGCTAGGGCTTGCCTGCGGACGTTCGCCGCGCGTCGACGCGGTGTTCGCTCCCGTGCTGTACTTCCTCTATCCGCTGCCCAAGGTTGTTCTGCTGCCGGTGCTCATCGTGCTGATGGGCTTGGCGGATGCGCCCAAGATCACGCTCATCGCTATCACCATCTTCTTTCAGGTGCTGGTCACGGTGCGTGATGCGGCGCAGAGCGTGCCCGAGCAGGCTGTGATGTCCATGCGCTCGCTGGGTGCGGGGCGCCTTGACGTGTATCGCCACGTGATTGTTCCCGCCACGCTGCCCGAGCTGTTCACGGCGCTGCGCATCTCCAGCGGCACGGCGGTAGCCATTCTGTTCTTCGCCGAAAGCCTGGCGGGGTCTACCGGTCTTGGCTACTTCATTGTGGATGCATGGGCGCTGCTCGCGTACCCCAAGATGTTTGCCGGCATCATCGCCATGGCGTTGCTGGGCGTGATCCTGTACGAGTTTTTCGACATCGCCGAACGTCGCCTAACCAAGTGGCGCCGCGTGGGATAGCAGCCTATTGCTGTTATCTCAGCTCAACCATGTCGTATTCCACGTTTTCCGGTTTATACGCATCAAGGAATTCCTGCGGCGTGAGTGCTGGTACGGGTGAGGTTTTGAAATCTTTTTTGTTGCGGGTGACAATGATGTCAACTCCGTTGCGGGCGCAGCATTCGGCAATAAGGGCGTCTTCGTAATCGGCTATGCTGTTCTCGTATGCGCGGCGACAGTCCGACTCCGTCACATCTAAAACGTCGAACATGAAGAAAAGCGACGGCAGCTGCTCATTCGATTCTTTTGCGCTCATGCCGCGCCTGTGCAGTACGTAGACGATATCAGTGGTGGATGCCGCAGTGATGCATGTGTCGAATTTGCGTAGTAGCGCGACGTCGTAAGAGGCGTACGAATCCAAAAACCAGTCAGTTTTACCCGCGATGTCGATAACGACATTCGTGTCGAAGCAGACTTTCATACTTCCAGCCCCTTTCGAGCCAGGCGCTCGCGTCGCACGTCATCTGACGTGAAACCTTGCGGCAAAGGGGCGCACCCTGCAAATTTCTTCAAGGCGGACCGTCTTTGATCGTAGATGTCGCTCTGACTGTTTTCCATCAGACATTCAGGCATTTTTTGCTCGCGTTCGAGATACTCGTAAAGCTTGCGTACGGCCTCGGATACCGAGATGCCTTCACGCGCAAGCACCTGATTTCCATGCGTTTTGAGCGAATCGAGCAGTCGGATGTTCAACGTGGACGCCTGGGCCATGATGGCTCCTTTCGACTGATGCGATAGGGCGGCGAGTGCCGCGCGGGATTGCGACCGTCTCCGTCCAGTATATCTGTGTGCATTACGTAATGCAAATAAAGAGAGCCGCCGAATAGCGACTCTCTTTTGCGCGGATGGCGCCTTGCTCCATTGCAGCGCCATCCGCGTCGAAGCTAAAACCTACCTTGAGTCGAAGAGCCCCATCGGGCGCATCGGGCAGCGCGTGGCGGATAACGCCTTACTTCAATTCGTCTACCTTGCGCACCCTGATTTTGGTCAGGCCGAAGGCGAGCATGTTGATGAGTTTGGCGTAATCCTCTTTTTCGCGCTTCTCCCCACGAGTAAAGATTTCGTACACTACGCCGCCGTCTTTGTAGCCGAAGCTCGATTCCTTGAATCCGTTGCGCAAATAGAACTTCTTGAAGCGGGCACGCTGCTTGGCGCCCTCGGTGCCTGGAAGCACTGCGGGTATGTCTAGCGCCAGGGGCAGTTCGTCGTAATGCTCGGCGAGAAGCTTGAGCGCTTCGCCCCCGATGCCCTTCCCGCGCAGGCTTTTCTCCACGGCGAAATACTGGATGTACGCCGCCTTGTCGTTCACGGTCAGGCTTGCGAAGCCGCAGAACGCTCCATCGTCGCAAAAGGCGAACAGGTCCATGTCCTTTTTCAGGCTGCGCAGTCGAAGCGACCAGAAGGGAATGCGCTCCCATTCTGCGAAGGACGAGTGGTACAGCTTGCGCGTACTGCCGACGAAGCTTCCTTTTACTTTCTCGATGGTAAGCATAGTGGTTGAATCCTTTGCTGAGATTGATCTTTTGCATCACGCGTAAGCAACAATTATGGCATGGGAACACATTGTCGCATACGCGAAAGTCGGTTTTATTTCTCGCTTCGTCTCTCTCGGAGTATGCGCGAGGCCGGCATTTGTTCCGGAGGGGTTCAAGCGTGGAGTGCAGTGCGGGATGATTCGCGTTTTGGGAAACGCGTGTCTAGGGGCTTCACGCCTGCGACGCCTTGCGCCTGCGAATCATCTTGGGCCTGCGTCCGCTTTGCGACACCATGAGCACCGCCGTGAACGCGAACGAGAGCACCAGGCAGATCGAAGGCAGGAAGAACGCGATGCCGTAGTCCACGTAGTCGGCGCAGAGTCCCGCGAAGAACGCTCCGCCGGCGATGCCCACATTGGACGCCGTGTTGAGCCATGAGAACATCTCGGCCTGGCGCTCCTGCGGCGAAAGGGTGCTTGCCAGCTGGTAGTGAAGGTTGTCCACCGGCGCTCCGGATGCGCCCACGAGCACCATCAGCACGCACATGATGGCAAACCCGTTCACGCCGAAGCCCGCCAGGATCGACACCGCCATGAAGATGCCGGTGAACAGCGCCATTTGTTTGACAGGTGCAATTGTGCGCGGGTTGGGCTGGAAGCGGTGGAACAGGACGACGCCTAGCACCGAGCCCACCGACCATGCCGAGATGGCGATGCTTCCCAACGCCGCCTGCCCCATGTCGTTATAGAACAGCGGAATGATGGTTTCCAGCCAGCCGCTGAACATGAGACGCATGAGCGCGGCCAAAAGCAGAAGCATCACGGCGAAGGTGAGCAAGGGCACCTTCGCGGGGACGGCGGACGCGTCGGCGGATTGCGTTGCCTGGGCGCGGCGGGTGCGGTTGCGCTGCGCGTGATTCTTGACCGGTTCGAGCGACGCGAGGATGAAGGTGCCCACGAGCGACGCGGCGGTGGTGGAAATCAGGCCCGCTTCCGGCGCGCCTATCGCTACGAAGATGCTGGCAAGAAGCGGCCCGGTGACGTAGAGCACGTCGATAACCAGCACTTCGAAGTTGTAAGCGGTGGCGATCATGCTCATGTCCAGCATGCTGGGCCACAGCGATCGCGTAACGCCCGCGATGGGAGGCATGAACGCCCCGCAGCAGAACGATGCCGCGATTGCCAGCACGAAATGCGTTTGGGCAAGTACCAATGCCACCAGGGCAAGCACGCTTATCATTTCGACCACGGCAAGCACGCGCAGCGTGACGGGGCCATATCCTTTGTCCACGAATTTGCCGAACACAGGAGCGAGGCATGCCATGCCGATGGTGAAACCGGCGGTGCACAGGCCGGCGACGGTGGCGCCGTAACGCGTGCTTACGAACAGCACCAGCACGATGGTCACCACGCCTACGGGCAGGCGCGCCAGCACCATGGACAGCGCGAGCTGCGGAACGTGCTGAGTATGGAAAAACGCGCGATAGCCCGACTCGCCCATGGTAACCCTCTCTACTCCTGTGGTCGCGACCCACGCTTGTGGCGTCCGCGACTGCGCCGTTATGCCGATGCGCGCACTGCACCATCGAAGCGCCATTGTAGAGAGCGGGCGGGATTTATGCCATCGCACGATTTCAAGTATTTGGCGCAGACGACAAACATGCGACATACGCGTGAAAATGTGGGACAGATGCAAAAGATGGCGATATGCTGCAGTTTTTACCGCTCATCGCAAGTATCCGATTTTTGGCGGCCTTGTGAACTGGGGAAACGATAGTTAAAAATCACGACTACTCTGTGTGCTGCTTGCAAACTGCAGCATATCGCCATCTTTTGCAAACGGCATCTCTTTGGAAGTGACTTTCGCGCTTGCGGGAACTCCTCCGGCTCGTATCGAGCCCCTTCTCGTATCAGCGGATGTGCTCGTGAATGCTGGGAAGCGTCACGATGAAGCAGGCGCCGCCTTCGGCGCGGTTCAGCGCCTCGATGGTGCCGTCGTGCGCCTCCACGATGCTCTTGGCGATAGCGAGCCCCAGGCCCGTGCCGCCGGTGTTGCGGGCGCGCGAGTTGTCGCCGCGGAAGAAGCGCGTGAACAGGAGTTTGGGATCGATGGTGCCAAAGCCCGGGCCGTCGTCCAGCACGCTGATGACCGACCGGTCGGCCAGGCCTTCGAGTCGAATAATCACGTGGCCGCCCTCGCCGATGAAGCGCGATGCGTTGGCAACCAGGTTGTATACCACCTGCTGTAGGCGATCGGCGTTGCCCAGCACGTCGGGGGCTTCGCCCGTCACAGTGAGTGTGCCGCCGCGCTCTTCGATCAGCGGGCCCAGCGCATCCGCGACATCGGCAACCACGTCGTGCAGCTTCACGCGACGCCAGCTGGTCTGGTCGGTGCCTTCTTCGACATGCTGCAGCGTGAGCAGGTCGTTCGCCATGCGCGTGAGGCGCTCGGATTCGCTGATGATGGTGTGGCAGAATCGTTCGCGCAGCTCAGGCGGCATATCGGGGTCCATCATGGTTTCGGCATTGCCGCGAATGGCGGTGAGCGGCGTGCGCAGCTCGTGCGCCACATCGCTGATGAACTGGGTCTGACGTTTCTGCTGCACGGCCAAATCGGACATCTTGGTCTTGTTCTGCTCGCTCAAGGCGGCGAAATCCTCCGCAAGAAGGTCGGCCTCGTAGAGCTTTCCTTCGGGTTTGATGTCTACCGTGGCATCGCCTTCGAACACCGCCTGCGCTCTGCGATGGAGGTTCACCAAAGGCTCGGCCATGTAGTGCCCGATGATGAGCGAAATGATGAACACGAAGGTGCCGCCGGTCAGCAGTATCCAGACGATGACCAGGGGGTTGCCCGTGTCGAAGAGCGCAATGGCCATCAGCGCCACGACGGCGCCGGCAACCGCGAAGATGGCGGTCAATATAGCGAAATATGTTTGGAGGCGTTTCAACGAACAGGCCGTACCCTAGCTCGCGAGGCTATGCGCGCAGGCGGTAGCCGTAACCGCGCACCGTTTCGATGACGCCGGCATCGAACCCTGCGGCAGAAAGCTTGTCGCGCAGGCGCTTGATGTGCGTGTCGACGGTCTTCGTCTCTGTGATGTACTCCCAGCCCCAGGCCTCGCGCAGCAGCTCTTCGCGCGTGACCACCTTGCCGGCGTCCTTCATGAGCGCGGCAAGCAGCTCGAACTCGCGAGGGGTCAGGTCGATGGAACCCTGCGGGCCCTCGGCGGTGTGGCGGTCTTCGTCCAGCGTGATGCCTGCGGCGGTAAGGGCGCCGGACCCGGATGCGGAGTCCAGGGTGCCGCGGCGCAGTAGGGCGCGCACGCGGGCGATGAGCTCGCGCACGCCAAAGGGCTTCGCCAGGTAGTCGTCGCCACCGATCTCCAGGCCCACGACCTTGTCGAGCTCGGTGTCGCGCGCGGAAAGGAACAGCACGGGCGCCGTGGTGCGGGCGCGCAGGCGGCGGCACAGCTCGTAGCCGGCCATGCCGGGCAGCATGATGTCGAGCACGAACAGGTCGTACTTTTTGCGCATTGCAAGCGCAAGCGCGTCTTCGCCGTTTGCGGCCACATCGACGCGGAAGCCCTCTTTCATGAGGCTGTAGGAAACGAAATCAGTGATGGATTGCTCGTCGTCGACGATGAGGATGGACTCAGCTTCTTCGTTCATGGCGTGTCCTTCGGTTGGATTCGTGGAGCGGCGGCACGATGTGCCGCGCGCCTGTTTTTCAGCATCATAGCACGCGACCTCGCGTTTCGCGTCGCGCATGGAGATGCTTCCGTAAAACGGTTGCCGCGCCGTTGCTCTACGACGTCCCGGCGCCGGGCCTGCCGCATCCGGGGTTTTCTTGCCGCTTATCAGGGAAACGTCCCGGCAGCGTGGCGGGAAAGGCGGCGACATGTACAATGGGGCAATCCCAATAATTGTGCGTCTTTTCGTTCGTGCCCGGCTGCGTTGCGCAGGTCGGGCGCATTTGCGACCGGACGCCGCCGTCTCCATAGGAAGGAAGGGCCCGAAGTGTTGAGCGACATTGAAATTGCCCAGTCCGTAACCCCCGAGCATATCTCCAAGATTGCCGAGCGCGCCGGCGTTCCGCAGGAATATCTGGAGATGTACGGCAACTATAAGGCCAAGGTCGATTACAACCTGCTGAACGACCATCCGCACGAGCCCGGCAAGCTGATTCTGGTGACGGCCATCAACCCCACGCCCGCGGGCGAGGGCAAAACCACTACCACGGTGGGCCTGGCCGACGGCCTGCGCAAGATTGGCAAGAACGTCGTGGCGGCGCTGCGCGAGCCCAGCCTGGGTCCCGTCTTCGGCATCAAGGGCGGCGCTGCAGGCGGCGGATACGCCCAGGTCATCCCTATGGAAGACATCAACCTGCATTTCACGGGTGACTTCCACGCCATCGGCGCGGCCAACAACCTTCTTGCCGCGATGATCGATAACCACATTCAGCAGGGCAACGCACTCGGCTTCGACGTGCGCAAGATTACCTGGAAGCGCTGCGTGGACATGAACGATCGCCAGCTGCGCAACATCGTGTGCGGCCTGGGCGGCAAGGCGCACGGCGTGCCGCGCGAGGACGGTTTCGATATCACCGTGGCATCCGAGATCATGGCCATCTTCTGCCTGGCCACGAGCATAACCGATCTCAAGGAGCGCCTGGCTCGCATCGTGGTGGGCTATACGCGTGATGATGAACCCATCACCGCTGGTCAGCTCCATGCCCAAGGCGCCATGTGCGCGCTGCTCAAGGACGCGCTCAAGCCCAATCTGGTCCAGACGCTTGAGGGAACGCCCGCGTTCGTGCATGGCGGCCCCTTCGCCAACATTGCCCACGGCTGCAACTCCATCATGGCTACGCGTATGGCCATGGCGCTGGGCGATTACTGCGTGACCGAGGCAGGCTTCGGCGCTGACCTGGGTGCGGAGAAGTTCCTGGATATCAAGTGCCGCCTTGCGGGACTCAAGCCTGACGCGGTTGTGGTGGTTGCCACGGTGCGCGCGCTCAAGAATCACGGCGGCGTGCCCAAGGCGAAGGTCACCGAGGAGAACCTCGAGGCGCTTGAGGCCGGCCTGCCCAATCTGCTGCAGCACGTGGACAACATCACCAACGTGTACAAGCTCCCTTGCGTGGTTGCCATCAACCGCTTCCCGCACGACACCGATGCCGAGCTCGAGCTTGTCGAGCGCAAGTGCCGTGAGCTGGGCGTCGACGCCGTTCGCTCCGAGGTGGCTGCGCGCGGCGGCGAGGGTGGTATGGCGCTCGCCGAAGAGGTTGTGCGCCTGTGCGAGCAGGGCGACGCCGAGGGCCGCAGCGCTTCCACGTTCGAGTTCTGCTATCCCGACGACGCGAGTCTGGCCGAGAAGATCGAGGCCATCGCCACGCGCGTCTACCACGCCGACGGCGTTGACTTCACGCCCAACGCCAAGAAGCAGCTCGCCCAGCTTGAGGATTTGGGCTTCGGCGGTATGCCGGTGTGCATGGCCAAGACCCAGTACAGCTTCTCGGACGATCCTAAGCTGCTGGGTGCGCCGCGCGGCTTCCGCATCACGGTGCGTAACGTCAAGGTGTCGGCGGGCGCCGGCTTCGTGGTGGCGCTCACGGGCGACATCATGACCATGCCTGGCCTGGGCAAAGACCCCGCCGCTGTGCACATCGATGTGGATGAGACCGGCAAGATCACGGGACTGTTCTAGGCGGTTGCGCTGGCTTGCCAGCCTGCGCACCGCTCGCATGAGGCGCTGCGACGCTGCAAAGCGCTCGGGCGCCCCATCTTGTCGCGCTGGTGGAGGCTCACGTACAAAGTACGCTACGCCTCCGCCATCACGCCAACCTGGGGCACCGGAGCGCTTTTCGCTGACTTTTTGATGCTTGCGGCATATGCGGCCAGTTCAGTTGTTGCTGCCGTTGTCATTATCGGCTAGAAAGGGGCGATGGTGCCCGATAGGAAATTCATAGAGGCGGTTGCTTCTGCCGCCCCCACGCCTGGGGGCGGCGGGGCGAGCGCCTATGCGGGCGCGCTTGCTGCGGCGCTTGGCTCCATGGTGGGCAATCTCACACTGGGCAAGCAGCAGTATGCTGCGGTGCAGGACGACCTTAAGGGCGTTCTTTCCCAGCTCAAGGCATGTCGCGAGGATCTGCTCCATCTGGTGGAGGACGACGCCAAGGCGTTTTCGGCGCTGGCGCGCACGTGGAAGATGCCCAAAGGCACGCCGATGCAGCGTCAACTGCGCCATGACGCGGGGCAGAAGGCGTTGCTCGGCGCATGCGAGGTTCCGCTTCAGATTATGCGCATTTGCGCGAAGGTCATCGAACTGGATGACTTCATGGCGCACAACGCTTCGCGTTTGGCGCTGTCCGACGTGGGTGCTTCTGTCGCGCTTGCGAAGGGTGCTATGGAGGCGGCGGCCCTCAACGTGTATGTGAACACCGCCATGATGGATGACCTGCAGACCGCCGAAGCATTTGAGCGCGAGGCGAAAGACCTGGTGAAGTCGTTCTCGTATCAGGCCGATGTGCTCTACGATTACGTACGCCACGAGGTGAGCGGCAAGTAGCAGCATCCGATTGCCCACGGGTTCTCCCAGGCTGCGCTATAGTTTGCAACCTTTTTGGCTTCTCTGAGGGCTTGTTTCCGAGAGGCAATCCCATGAGGCGCCGCCGCAATTTGGCGGCGCCTTTCATGCCGTCACTTTTATGCGCCCATGATTGATGTCACCAACACTTTGTGACGCCCAACTATTATCTCTCCGCTCGCGCGGGCGGCCCTTCTTCCATGCTTTCCCCCTTGATCCTTGGTCTTTCTCGGTAAATATCCGCCCTGCCGCTCTGTGTTGAGCGGGTTTTGAGGGTTCGTTTCTAAAAATGGCCTTATTTGTGTGATTTGGGGTATCGTGGTATAAAAATCGCCTTATTTGCATGGAAAACGAGGCCCAAATGCGATGAAGTGTGTGATTGCTGCCCTTCCAATGCTTCATAGAATCGCATAATGCCTGGTCATGTTGGTGCGCTAATTTGCGTTTGCATTTTAAGGTGAGTTGGCGGCACGCATATAAGGCGATTTTCTTACTGAGGGCATCGAAAGTTAGCACATAAGGCGTTTTTTATACCAAACGGCTATTGTGTCGCTCAATACAAAACGAGATGCATGGGGGAGAAGCGAATCATGCCAACATTGCTTTTGGGAAAACCGGTGACCGATGCGATTGCCGCTGATCTGCGGGGACGTGTCGAGGCGCTAGCGGAACGTGGCGTTGCGCCGACGCTTGCCATCGTGCGCGTGGGGGAGCGACCCGATGACATGTCGTACGAGCGCACGGCGCTTAAGCGTGCTGAATCTTTGGGAATCGCGGTGCGTCGCATAGTGCTTTCTGCTGATGTTTCGCAGGCGGGTCTTATGGATGCGATCTCCCAGGTGAATGCCGATGAATCCATCCATGGCTGCCTGATGTTTCGCCCCTTGCCGGCTCATCTCGATGAGCAGGCTGCTTGCGATGCTCTCGACCCGCGGAAGGACGTGGATGGTGCGGGGCTTGGGTCACTCGCGCGTGTGTTCTCCGGTCGCGGCGAAGGGTTTGCTCCTTGCACGGCGACTGCCTGCCTTGAGATGCTCGACCATTACGGAACTGAAATCGCGGGCAAGCGCGCCGCAGTGGTAGGGCGCAGCCTGGTGATTGGGCGTCCGGTCGCCATGCTTCTTATGGAACGCAACGCTACGGTTACGCTTTGCCATTCTCGCACTGATGACGTAGCGGCCGCCATTCGCGACGCCGACATCGTGGTGCTCGCGACGGGCCGAGCCCGCGCCTATGGAGCGAAGTGCTTCCGAACAGGGCAAACGGTGCTCGATGTGGGTATCAACTTTGACGCAGCGGGCGTCATGTGCGGCGACGCCGATTTCGATGCAGCTTGCGACATGCTCGGCGAAGAGGGCGCCATAACGCCCGTGCCCCGCGGCATCGGCGGCGTGACCACGAGCGTGCTCATGAAGCACGTGGTGGAAGCGGCGGAGGCGACAGTCTGACTTTACGTTGATTTGACGAGTGCCTGACAATGGCTTGGGTGTCGGTTTGTAAAGTTTCGCTCGGTGTTCCAAAAGACTCGTGCGCGTAGGGACCGAATCGAGGGAGGGAACTTCGATGAGGGGCGCACAAACACCCGAGACGAAAGGATTCTCACCGATGATCAAAGCAAAGAAGACCAAGCTGCTTGCGCTTGCTCTGGCTGCCGTGTGCGCATTCGGCATGTTCGCGCTCGCCGGCTGCTCCGGTGGCTCGAGCGACTCCGGAAGCGCCGATTCCAGCTCTTCCGAAAGCACCGCCGAAGGCCCCTCCGGCGCCATCTCCGTCATCTCTCGCGAGGACGGCTCCGGCACCCGCGGCGCCTTCACCGAGCTGTTTGGCGTTGTGGATGACAACGACGTTGACCTGACCACCACCTCTGCCGTCATCACCAACTCCACCGCGGTTATGATGACCACCGTTGCCGGCGACCCCAACGCCATCGGCTACATCTCGCTGGGCTCTATGGACGATTCCGTGAAGGGCGTCGAAATCGACGGCGTTGCCCCCTCCGCCGAGGGCGTGAAGGACGGCTCCTACAAGGTTTCTCGTCCGTTCAACGTGGTGACCGGCTCTGAGGTCTCCGACCTCGCCCAGGACTTCCTGAACTACATCATGAGCGCTGATGGCCAGGCCATCGTCGAGGAGGAAGGCTACGTTGCCGTCTCCGAGGAAGGCGCCTATGAGTCCTCTTCCGACAGCCTGTCCGGCACCGTGTCCGTGGCCGGCTCCTCTTCTGTGACCCCGGTCATGGAGGCCCTCGCCGATGCCTATGAGGCCATCAACCCTGACGTGACCATCGAGGTCAACCAGTCCGACTCCTCCACCGGTGTTCAGAACGCCATCGAGGGCGTGTGCGACCTGGGCATGGCTTCCCGTGAGCTGAAGGACTCCGAGACCAGCCAGGGCGTTTCCGCCACCGTGATCGCTCAGGACGGCATCGCCATCATCGTGAACAACGACAACCCCATCTCCGCCCTGACCTCCGACCAGGTCAAGGAGATCTTCCTGGGCAACGTCACCGACTGGTCCGAGCTCGCCTAACGCGCGCCTGACAAGCTTCATACCATTATGAAAAGCATCAAAGAAACTGTTGCGAAGGTGCTTTTCACGGCCGCTGCGGGGATCTCTATCCTCGCAGTGGCTTTGATTTGTATCTTCCTCTTCGCAAGCGGCGTTCCCGCCATTGGTGAGATCGGTATCTTCGAGTTCCTGGGCGGCACCACGTGGCGCCCCGCCGCCGATCAGTACGGCATCCTGCCTATGATCATCGGCAGCGTGTATGCCACTATCGGCGCGTTGATCATCGGCATTCCTGTCGGCCTGTTCGCTGCGGTCTACCTGTCCCGCTTCGCAAGCCCGCGCGTCAAGGCCATCCTTACTCCCGGAGTTGAGCTTCTGGCGGGCATCCCGTCGGTTATTTACGGCTTCTTCGGCCTGGTGGTGCTGGTTCCGCTCATCCGCGAGGTGTTCCATGTGCAGGGCATGAGCCTGCTGGCCGCCTCGATTAT
>NZ_CALUMA010000050.1 GCF_944321625.1 uncultured Slackia sp. | reverse complement strand
CCCTGCAGGCCCACCAGCATGATCACGTTAGGAATGCGGCTGGAAAGCGTGAGCTTGGCGTCGTTTTCACCTAAAAGACGAGTTAGCTCGTCAAGCACCACCTTGATGACATTCTGGGCAGGCGTGAGCGAGTCCATGACCTCGGCGGTAAGGCAGCGCTCCTTGGCAGACTTGATAAAACTCTTGACCACCTTGAAGTTCACGTCGGCCTCGAGCAGCGCCATGCGGATTTCGCGCATGGCGGAATCGATGTCCTGCTCGGTCAGGCGGCCCTTAGATTTCAGGCCCGAGAAAATACCCTGAAGACGGTCGGAAAGGCTGTCGAACATGCATGCTCCTATCGTTACTCGGCCCGTGCGCCGCGCGTTGGTTCGGCTACGCGCCTCACGTATCCGAAGCTGGAATCGATCCCGACCCAGCAGCGTCACATCACGGCCGCTTATTACACAGCGAAAGATTATATAGGAGCCGCCGCCGCAATAGGCATAATCACCCATCATCAATTCGGAAACATCATGGAGCAAGTTGTTAGAGCCCAGCCAGATATGCTGCATGCCGACCATCATGGACAGCCGAGCCGCAATTCGTGGACGTTTTTTCGATTTTCCCGGAACTTCAACAAGTCAATGAAAAGTTAGCTAGGGTATTTACCAGGTTTTTTGTTCTTGCATGCACGAAGCAAGCCCGAAATTCCCTCCGAACAAGCCGAACGAACCCCATCTCGCTAAATCTTGGAGTCAAATTCCCGGTAAAGTCGAAAAAACGTCCACGAATCCGCTTCCTTCTGTCCAGCGGCATAAGAAATTGGCCACCTGCAAACATTGCACTTGCCCCCTCGCCACAAAAGAATACTTTGCAGTACGCACAGCCTTTCCGCGCCCAGTGTATCGTGCAATAGACAAGATGGCAGTAATATCGCTTGACGTTACTATCGCGAGGCGTTACTATGATTTACAGCTTTAAAGACAAAGACGCTGCTTGCTGAGTGAAGGCAAACCTGTGCGATTGTTGCCCGTCGATCGTGTCGCGCGCAGAAAGATTCGCCAACTAGAAATCGCCAGTGAACTATCTGATCTGCGCATACTTCATGGCAATAGGTTCAAGGCATTGAAGGGTGACCGCTTTGGGCAGCATAGCATTAGGGTCAACGATCAATACAGAATTTGCTTTGTCTGGAAGGGCGGAGGCGCTTACGATGTCGAAATCGTCGATTACCACTGAGGGCAATCAGGGCATTGATTCGCTTCTCCCGCCCATAACTCCCGGAGAGATCTTGAAAGAAGAGTTTCTCGAACCCATGGGCATATCCCAGTACCGCCTCGCAAAAGAAACGGGCATTCCTGCGCAGCGAATCGGACAAATCGTACTTGGACGACGCTCTATCACGGCTGACACCGATCTACGCCTTTGCAGGTTCTTTGGATTGAGCGACGGATACTGGCTTCGCGCCCAGGCGGCTTATGACACCGAGGTCGCCCGGCGCAAGCTCGAGCCCGAGCTCAAAAAGATTCGCCCGTGGCAAAGCATTGCCGCAAACTTTTAATCGGGTACCCAAATAAAATGGCCGAGCTTCACTTGAGACCCAGCCATTTATTGCAAGCGACATTCTTAAGCCGCAAGATCGCGAAGCGCGTCTGCGAATTCTGGCGCAGCTTTGGACGTAAACCTATTAGACGTCCCCCATTTCGCGGTCCCAGTCGATATCGGTCGGTCGTCCCGCTTCGTCAAGCTCAGGGTTCCACAGGCACGCCGCCATATCCACATGATCGGCATCAACGAACCGGACGCCTTCCTTTTCGAGAAGCTCACGCTGCACGCCATCGCCGCCGAACGCATACACTTCAGCAAGGCGACCGTCTTTGAAGACCACGCGATGGCAAGGCGTTTTCACGGGCTCGGTGTTTCCGCGAAGCGCCCACCCGACATACCGCGCCGAACGAGGACTGCCGATGAGGCGTGCGATCTGCCCATACGTGGACACCTTCCCCTCTGGGATGCGCCGTACCTGCTCAAAAACCTTATCGGAAAAATCGCCCATAAGACCCCTTGATATGAAAAAGCCCCTCCGAAGAGGGGCTGACAATTCTGGAGCGGACAACGGGGCTCGAACCCGCGACCCTCACCTTGGCAAGGTGATGCTCTACCAACTGAGCCATGTCCGCATAATTGGAGGCGAGAACCGGATTCGAACCGGTGGTGAGGGCTTTGCAGGCCCCTGCCTTACCACTTGGCCATCTCGCCGATTCAACGCTTCGCGTTGCGCGGGGAGATATAATACTAAAGTCGCTCGCAGGGTGCAAGGGGTAATCTCAAGAAATTTGAAGACTTGTTCACAACCTCAACGCCGCACACTAGAACAAGCCCTCGCCTGCTTCGAACCCCTCGTCGACAATGCGCCCTTCCCCATCGGCGGCCGACGTTGCGAGCTCGTCGCAGCGTTCGTTCTCGGGATGGCCCGCATGCCCTTTCACCCAATGGAATGTCACGTCGTGGGGCTGCTTGGCCTTCAAGAGGCGCTTCCAGAGGTCAGGATTTTTCACCGGCTCCTTCTTGGCGTTCTTCCAGCAGCGCTTGAGCCAGCCATCGACCCAATGCTGATTGAACGCGTCCACCACGTACTTCGAATCGGAGTACAGATCGATGGCGCACGGCCTTCGCAAGGCCTCCAGAGCCACGATCACGCCCAGAAGCTCCATGCGATTGTTGGTGGTGCGTTCGTACCCCTGCGAAAGCTCCTTGACATGAAGCTTTCCGGCGGGATCGGTGTAGTGGAGCACTGAACCGTAGCCGCCCGGACCCGGATTGCCGCGTGACGCCCCATCAGTATATATGTTCACGTGCATCAAGAGACTCCTCATGATCAAATAACGAAGCCAGCAAAAGGGAATAGAACAACGGACCGCCGATGAAAAAGCAGATATCGTGCAGTGCCGCTAAGCGGGCGAATAGAGATGGTATCACAGCGCGTACGGTGCCTCTGGTTGAGTCCACCGTTTCATAAGAAGAAACCAATGCATATGGATGCAGCAAAGCGACCCCGACATTAGCAGGGTCGCTCATTGCAGAAGGAGGGATTGCGGGGATGCGGTCCAAACCACGCCGCGCATGCAGGTCCAACCCAACACCCGGCAGGCATGGGCGAATGAGCTGTCTGCGCACGTCGTGCATGCAACTCGAGACCTATTCGGCGCACAAAGCCTTAAACATGGACTGTCTACACCACGGGCGCATCGGGCACCGGACCTTGCAGGCGCGAGGTCGCCGAAGGGCTCGCCAGCGCCTGCTCGAGGCGGATGCGCACGTCGGCCTTCACCGCCCCGAACGACGCCTTGGCCTCGCGCACGGCGGCCTCGTAGGCGGCGGCGTCGGCGGCGCGCAGGCTTTGCACGTTCTCCACGCCTTTGCGCAACTCGACCAGATCGCCCTGCATGCCGTCGGAAAGCTCCTGGAACGCGAGCACGCGCTCGTCGGCCTCACGCTGGCCATCATCCCACGACGCGCAGAAGAAGCTGCACGTCGCCGTGACCACGAGCATCACGCTCATCAGCACGGTGATGGCGATCTGGTTGCCCATATCCGATGAGCTCACCTGCGACCCGATGGCCGAAAGGTCGGCCGACGCCACCTCCGTGGCCGCCGAGCCGGCAAACAGCGAGATATCGCCCGCAAGGCGGAAATACGTCACCGCGGCCACCAGCGCCACGAACAACACCGCCATGCCTGCAGCAGCGACAATAGCGCCCTTGGGATTGCCTTCGGCGCGCATGCGCTTGGAATAGCGCCCCAGCAGGTGAGGCAGGAGCACGCATCCCATCAGCACGCTGATTGTGATGGGGATAGGAAGGAAATCGTCGTCGAGCCCCTTCACGGCACAGCTGTACAGGAGCGCCGCATCGCCGCACACCAGAAGAATGAGAGCGGCCTGCGATGCGCGAAGCCAGACGGGGCGGTTTGTGCCTGCCGCCTTCCTGCGGCCCGAGTCGATTCTCGACAGCGTGTTCTTTGCGGTCCTAGGCATTGCTTGCCTCCCTCATGTCCTGGATAGGCTCGTCCTCTATACGCGGAGCGATGCGAACGACCGTAGGCGACGCCGCCGAAGCGGAATCCGCCGCTGCAGGGCGTGCACGCTCAGCTGCGCCCGTTCGCCCGCGCATCTTTAGCGCCTGATCGCGCGCACCGCTCAAGCGCTCGGCAACATCGTCCTGGCGCACCTCGATTTCGCGCAGGCGAGCCTGGAGCGACGCCTCTATGCGGTCGAGCATCACCGCGTTCTCGGCATGCTGGCGCCCGAATCGCGCGCATACGCGTTCGAGTTCCATGTCGATGCGCGCGTCAAGCGCCTCGCCGTTGCCAGCATCAAGCGCGCCCGCCTGGATAAGCCCCTCCACCTTCTGCATCATCTTGGCCTCGAAGCTCTCCACGTCAGGCATCTCGTACTCGCCGGCTATCGCGTCAAGCGGCATGACATCGCTCACGCCCGCAAGCCCGATGGCGCTGCATCCGCGCGCATGGCTCGCGCCCTTGGATCCGGACAGACCTTTCCGCCGTGCTAACCGTGCAAACATGGCTTATGCCACCTTCCCTTCCGATGAATCACTCGATGAATCCTGGCGCTCCGAAGCCGGGTTCGCACGCTCCCATGCCGGCGCGGAGACGGGAACCGACCCCTCATACAGGGCGATGCCGCGCGAAGGACAAACCACCTCGGTGTTGTCGAGCGCCCTTCCCGAACGGCCCGCAACGTACAGTCGCTGCCCGTCGAGCCTCACGCGCGGCAGGGTCCAGGGCGGGTCGATGGGGTTCTTCATCGCGCGCAAGGCGGCGCGAACGTAATGGGAAAGGATCTCGTCGCACTCGTTGACCAGACAGTTACAGTGGAGGGTTGTGACGCTCTCGGCTTCCTTGACGCGGTTGCGAAGCCCACAAAGTTGCCGCCCGAGTGTCTCCACGCGGCTTTCGACTTCCTAGATCTGCCTCGGAACGGGATTCAGCTCGCGCTTGCGATCCGCCCTGCGTCTGGACGCCACGAGCTCGTTGTCCAGGTTCTCCTCGCCCGTCTTGCGCGCCTTGGGGTCGAAGGCTCCGCGTATGCGCTCCCTCTCCTGCTGCAACGCCTCCAGACGGGGGCGCAGCACGCCAAGCTCCTGGTCACACAGCGCAATGGACGCTTCGATTTCGTTGACCTTGGGGATGCAGTACGACCAGTTCGCAGAAAGGTCCTGCTCGTAATGGGCGAGCGTCGCGCGGATGTACTCGGAATCGAGCATACCGTCGGCAAGCTTCACCGGACGCCCCTGGAACCCATCGCGATAGCCCTTGAGCGTCGCCTTCATGATGACAATCGGACGCGTCCTCGAACGATAGAACGTCGTCGAATCGTTATTGGTGTCGGCCATGCGAGGCCTCCCTTCTATGGAATGCTTGGTATTCGCGCCTTCATGGCGGCGCACCCGATACGTTTTCAGGGCTCGGCGCCGCCATCCTTCGGCACATCGGAGAAAGGGCTATGCAGCGGAGATGGTGATGATCACCTTGCGGTTCTGAGCAGCTTGAGAGGGAATGAGCTTGCCCGCATCGTCACGGTCGGATACGTGAGACGGGTGGTCGTCGCCGCACCCGCGCGCTTCGATAGCGTCAGGATCGGCACCTGCCTCGACGAGAAGGTTCGCCACGGCGGCGGCTCGCGCCTGAGAGAGTTCCTGGATGAACTGCTCCCCCTCATCGCCCTGAGTCGGATCGGCCGACGCCGTCGTGCCTTCCACCAGGCACGTGGCGTTCCCGTTTTCGGCCATCAGCTCGGCGCAGTCCGCCACGGCATCGCGCGCCTGGCCGGCATCGACGAATTCCGCCGAATCGCCTTGGAACTTGACATCGGATTCCGTGAGCTCGACCTGCACGGTTTCGCCGGCGGTCAGAGAATCGGGCATGGCGGCACGTTCGGGCAGGTCGACCACGCTCACCTCGGGCAAGCCTTCCGCCGCATCGGACGCAGGCGTGGTGTCGTGAAACGCCACCTGCGCGCCCGCGGTTTCAAGAATCGCCTGCCAGATCGAACGGAGGTTATCGCGCTGCGCAGGGCTTAAATCCTCCTGGGGTGCTGCAACATCGCCCAAGTAGTACCAATCCACCTGGATTCCGGTCAGGTCAGGCAGCTCGCTGTGGTCGGCAAGCCATACGGCGACCTCAGAGGCATCGGCATCGATGAGCGCCCCCTGCGTGAAGTCGAGGGCACCGGACGTCTGCAGGCCGCTGTCCATGACCACGATGCTATGCGTGCCGGGCGCTTCCGACAGAGCGCGGGCGGCCAGCTCAATCGACGCGAGGGTATCCACCTCGGCGGTCTGGGCGCGCACATCGGAAAGGTAGCCGGGCAAGGCGGCCTTCCACTGCTCGTTCTCTTGCGCACGCTTGGATTCGGTGTTGGCGGTTGATCCCACGATGGCGCCCGACACCGCGCTGCGCGGCTCGCCTTCGGCGGAAATGACCTCGATGTAGCCGTTGGTGTCCACCGCTTTGGCGATATAGTCGCTCGCGCAATCGGACTTCGGAAGCGGGGCGTTCGCATGCGCGCCCACCACGAAAGCGGCCGATTCAGGCTGGACGGCACCGCTCGCCTCTTCATTCGAGCATCCCGCAAGCGTGGTGATGGCGCACCAGGCCACCAGCACGAGCGCCGCGGCAAGCAGCACCCGGTTCGCCAAAACCAATAATCGTTCTCGCACCTTCTTCATCGTGCGCCCCTTTCTCACGCCGGTAGATTTCGACGTGGTAAGAGTCTCACGAAGGGCGAATGGGCGCATTTTTGGCAAGGTTTTGCGCAAAACCGAAGTAGAAGAAGGAGTTCGCGGGCGCGCGAAGCCTACTGGGCATTCCCAATCTGGCGCAGGCGCTCTACGGCGAGCGGAAAGCCTTGTGCAGCGGCACGCTCGTACCATTTACGCGCGACGTCCATGCCGCCGCTGCCTTCCGGCACTCCATACCCGTGCTCCAGGCACTGGCCAACGTTGTACATGGCTACGATATGCCCCTCTTCGGCAGCCTTGGTCCAGCGCCAGAACACCTCGGCGGGCGTGCCCTGCGCCCCGCCCAGTCCATCGCGGATACAGATTCCTAAATTATATTGGCTAGTCACGTCGCCTGCGTCGGCTAACTTGCGCAAAAGGGGTACCGCTTCGTCATAGCGCCCGCGATTCCACGCGTCCATGCAAGCGACAAAGTCCTCGGCGAATCCATCATAGCGGACGGCATCGGAAAGCGTCGAATTCTGGATATCCAGGCCCGTTTCAACAAACTGATTCGTGCGCGAGGCGTGAGCGAGACTCCCGGACGCCACCAGCGCCGGATACGCCGATGCCGCATGCAGCTCAAGGAGCGACCGCATGCGCAAGCGCGGAAGGTCGTCGACAAAATCGCCCGGAAGCGGCCGATCATCGCGATTGGGCGCAAGACCCAAGCGAATGGATTCGATCACTTCCGCATCCACTTTTTCGAACGCCAGCCGAATGGCGCTTTCCACCGTACGAGAATCGACCCGCACGCCATAGGTCTTCGAAAGCGACGCCGTCAAGCGGCGGTGGAGCCTCGCCCGAAGCCCGTCGTCATGGGCGATGGGAAAACCGCCGCGCCAGCTGTAGTCGTACACCGAGCCGGAGAGCACGCTGTACAGCGTGGCCGCGAGGCCGAACGTGTCGACGCGCGGATCGTCGGCAGGATGCGACGCATACAGGTCGAACACCTCGGGCGGCGCGAACCCGCGCGTGCCCACGATGTCGAAGCCACCCGCACTCGCATCGACGCGACCGGAAATACCCAGGTCGATGAGGCGGCACCGGGAACCTGCCGGCGTCTTCTGCACGATGAGATTCTCGGGCTTGATGTCGCGATGCACGAGCGGCGGTCGCGCGGTCGAGGCCACTTTGATGAAATCGAACACGGGGTTCATCACGTCGAGCACCGACTCCAAAGGAGGCGGAGTGCCCACCTCACGCTGCCAGTCCTGCGCCCATACCGCCATATCGACACCGTCGATGAACTCCATCACGATGGCGCGACGGCCTTCGCCGATCGCTGGCTCGTTTTCGTGCAACACGGTCGCCGTGCCGAAAAGATACGGCTCGGGCAGCACCGACATATGGCGAAACTCGCGCAGATGACCCCACTCGTTGGCGGCGAACTCATCGGAGTCGGCCACCTTGAGCACGACGCACAGACCGATAAGCTCGCGAGGCACCTCGCCCTTGGCGGCATCGATGCACGCCTCGTAGGTGCCCGACATACCGCCGCGCGTGATGCGGCGCACCACATGGATAACGACTTCGTCCACCAGCAGCAGCTCGGCAGAGGCGGCGTCGCGCACGCGCAGCAGAATGTCCTCCCCCGCTTCGTACGCAGCATGCGGCGGCCCGCCCGCTGGAAGCGTGGTGACGGGCTGGTCTTCGGGATATGCCCAGGTCGCATTGACTGTCTGCCGTGCTATTTGGCCCATGAACGCCTATTCACCCTTATCGTCCCAGCGAACGAACTTTCCCTTTACGCCGCTGCGCTTCCATTCGAGCGCCTCCCGCTGCGCAGCGACCTGCTGCTCGCGAGAGCCCTCGAGCCACATATCCGTAAGGCTTTGCGCATTCTCCTCAGCGCGCATCGCCTCGTAGCGCGGCCGCGCGTCTTCGAACCCGTGTTCAAGCGCCAGGCCGTACCAGTATTTTGCGTCCGTCACACGCTTGAGGTAGTCGTCAGCGCCCTTGCCGTAGCGACAATGCTCGTAGTATACGCCGACGTTGTACATGGCCAACGTCAAACCGCCGTCCGCTGCACACATCCAATGGGCCACGACATCGTCCATGGTCCCGAGATAATTCCAATCTTTCAGGCAGAAGCCATACAGAAGATGGCAGAGGGGGTATTTCGGCGGGCTGGGAAACTTCGCCAAGTCCTTCAGGGCGCCGGTCGCAAGGTCCTTGAGGCCCTGCAATTCCTTCTCGATTTTCGCGGATTGCTCTCCAATCTGTCTCTTGGCGGAATCAGGGTTTTCGGCGAAAACACTCGAGCGCACATAATCGTCCCTCAGATAAGCCAGTTCTTCTTCGCGCTGACGGGCGCGGCACCACTGGTCAACCGCCTTGCCCATGCGTATCTTGGCCATGCCCTTAACGGGGACGTTGCATAACTCGTCGAGCGCCATGACCTCATCCGGGTCGGACGCCGGCATGACGTAGCGAGGGAGCTTTGCTTTCTCGCTGTCCATCTTCTCCTCCAGCAGCTTATGATAGCCCGAAGAGGAGAAGACCGCTCCCCTTTTGCTCTCGACGCAGCACCGCCGTAGCTCGTCGATGAATTCGCCCGGAAGAGGCCGCTTCGAAGCGTTGTCGGAAAGCCCCCTGCCGAGCGCATCCATGATATCGGCGTCGATTGCATCGATAGCAGCTTGGATAGCGTCAGTCGCCACACGAATATCAGGGATAACCGCGCTGTGTGCGCACAGGTAGCTGCGCAGATTGTCGTAGAGACTAAACCGGTGCTGCTGATCCCACCAATGGACCAAGGCGAAGCCGCCGTCCCAATGGTACGCGTACGTTTTTCCCGACAGAACGCTGTAGAGCGTCGCCGCCAAACCGAACGTGTCGATGCGCGGGTCGCTAAATACCTCGGAAACGCCTCCTGCGCCCGACGTGCGATGCTCCATGACTTCAGGAGGCGCAAAGCCCCACGTGCCCGGAGATGAAAGGGTTCCCGGCAAAATGCCATCGTTTGAGACATCCGTACGATACGAGATACCCAGGTCAATGAGCCTGCACGCAGGCTTCTTGCCCGGCAGCTGCTGCACGATGATGTTCGTGGGCTTGATGTCGCGATGCACAAGCGGCGGCCGCGCTGTGGAAGCCACCTTGATGAAATCGAGCACCGGAGAAAGAGCGTCAATCACGTATTCCACCGCCGGTGGGCAGCCGAACTTGTCCGTCCAGCGCTGCGCCCATGAAGCCAGCGTTTCGCCCTGGAGCAGCTCCATGGCTATGGCATACCGCTCAACCCCATGTTCGTCATGCCCCGTGAGCAGGAAATACGGTTCAGGCAACGCGGAAAGGGAGCGAAACTCCTTGAGGTGGCGCCATTCGTTTTCCGCCGCCCGCTGGGAGGAAGCTATCTTCAGGAGAACCGTCTTTCCTTCGAGGCGCTGCAGCTTAGAAGCGTCGTCAGCATGCACGACGGCAGCATACGTGCCCGACATGCCACCCTGCCCGGTTCGATCCGCGATACCAAACGTCAGTGCCGATGCGCCCGAAAGATCAGGCGATGCGCAATCCGCCACCGCGAACGTACAGCGGGAGCCTTCGACAGGCTCCGTGAAGCCGTCGGCAGAGGCCGTCGACGACTGAGCGTCGAAGGACGACAGCGTTTCCGGACCCCACAATGCCGTGGGACGTGCGCCATTCGCATCTTCATTCACGAGACATCATCACCCTTCATCGATGCAATCCTGACGCCGATGACGCAGAGCGATCACGCAATCGCCGCGCTGCGCCGCCGCCTTGTGCCGCGCTACCGCTTCTTGGTGTCGGCGACCCATTTCTGAAGCCTGCATGAGTAGTCGAACAGGGCATCCAGGTCGGCGTTGGAGCGGATGGCATCCTTATTCAGAATGCTGGCCGCCTTCTTCGCCATCTTGAGGATGAGGTCGCGATACTCCTGCAGCCTCATCTGCTCATCCGCGTCCTGGAACGCGTCGTCATCCATGTCGACGGCTTCGGCCAGAAACGCGCGCGCCGCGTCGAAATAGCCGTTCCACCGCTTGATGAGCCGCTCGTCCCCGCCGTATTCCTTCCATTGCTGGGTGAGAAGATTCGCGTCTTTCGGGACATAGAGCGGGTGGCGATCCCCCTTGAAGGCGTTCAGCCAGATGTCACGCGCATCGACACTCAAGAATTCCCTGACCTGGGCATCGCGCCCCCATCTGCCGCCGTCGAGCAGGTCATAGCTGTACGAGAACACCACCATGATGCTGGGCAACTCCATGGAATCGACCATGCCCGATATGCGCCTGACCACGATGCGGGAGCCGGGTTTTAGAACAACCGACTCGCCCTTGCGGCATGCCAAAAAATCCGCGGTCGAAGCAGCGGGGCCGCCGAAATACCAGCCGCGCGATGCGTTCTCCGGCCGCGTAGCCACCCACACGCCGTGCTGTACGTCGTATGCGAGCGAGAGCATGTGACGGCTCACCGAGTCATCGCCCGGCAAGAACAGGAAGCGCCACGCCTCTGAGCTTTCGCCCTCCGGGATGGAAGGCGCACGACCCGCAGCGTATTTGAAGGAGGGATCAAGATCGACGGTGCGCACCATGGAAAGGGGCGCAAGCGTATTGGAATCCACCAGGTATACGGTCGCGACGTATTTGGACGACTTGACGCAGTTCAGCTGGAACTTCGGATCGTACATGAGCGTTTCAAAAGAATCGACCGTATTCGGGTTGCGGCGCCGCTGAATCAGGCCGTAATCGTACACGGCTCCCGCGCCGTGGACCGCCGCCAGAAGGAAGCCCGTCATCACGTTCTCGTAGAACTCAGGCACATACGCGTCGCTCACGCTGGGGGCGGTCGAAAGCTCCTGGTCAAGCAGGTGCCTAAGCGGCATTGCCTCCTGGCTCACGCTTGCCGCCCGATTCACGGCGCTCGATTCCGCGATGGAATCCATCATCGCGCTGCAGAACGAGCGCAGCGCATCGAAAGCCTTTCTCGCACCCTCGGGGCCCTGCGTCGCCTGGCGTTCGAACAGGATGCGCGCGGCGTGGCGACCTGCAACGGCCCAGCCGGGATGCAGCTTGGCGTCGGCGGTGCGCAACGGCCGAAAGCATCCGGCATCGCCGCCGCGGTTGTCGCCCCAGCAATCCACCGCCCCTAGCTTATGAGGAATGTCGGACACGCGCACAAGACGCGGGTTGGGCAGGTCATTGAACGAGGCGCCGAATTGGCGCGTCTCGAAAAGGTCGTGTTCGTGGGTCCTGGACATGGGCTTGTTCATGCGCATATTGATGACGGCGGCACGGGTCGCGGTATCGGAATCCAGGTCTTCCCTCTCGAAGAAGCCGTCCACCAGAAGCAGGTACACCCACTCATCGCGCGAAAGCTTCTCGGCCGCGCTCTTGCGGGCGGCCTCCTCGGCGCGTTCGCGGTTGCGCGGGCTGACGGCCTCGAGAGCCGCCAGGTACTCATTCCACCACCGCTCGGCATGCGTTTCCCACAGCGACATGCCGAAGTTGAATCCATCTTTGTTCCTCGACTTGGATCCAAGCTCCGATTTGAGCGTATGCAACGGCGTCTTCATGCGCATCCTTCTCTCACAAACGGCCCGGCGGCAAAGCGCCCGACGTTCCGCACGCCAGAATTCTTTACGCGTTTTATTGTCGCACAGGAATCAAGCCCTGCATGCAAAAATGGCCGCTCTCGCGCCCTGGACGGCAAGAACGGCCATAAACACCAAAACGGTTTTACGCTGCGCTACTTCTCGGGCACCTCGTAGGACTGCTCCCGTGCAGGCGCCTCCTGAGCAGGCTGCGGCGCCGCGCCGGGTTGCTGGGGCTGGGCCGGCTGCTGCGGCTGGGCGGGCTGCTGCGGAGCGGGAGCGGCCT
>NZ_CALUMA010000049.1 GCF_944321625.1 uncultured Slackia sp. | reverse complement strand
CCAAGGCGGCGCAGGGCAAGGGCAAGGCCGCCGCGCCGGGAGCGAAGACGACTGCAGGGGGGCAGGGCGCCCCGCGCAAGGGCAGCGGCGCGCCGGCCGAGCTGACGGCGCCGCGCGGCAGCGCGCCGAAGACCAAGGAGCAGAAGCGCCGCGAGGCCGAGGCCCGCAACCGCGCCTATGCCGCGCTCAAGCACCACCGCAAGCGCATCGCGGAGCTCGAATCGCAGATGGATCGCGACGATACGCGTATGGCGGAGCTTTTGGAGCTTATGGCCGATCCCGATTTATACATCAACGAGGATGCATCGAGTGACGCCATCGCCGAGCATGCGGCCATCAAGAAGCGTCTCGCTGCGGCGGAGGAGGAATGGCTGACGCTCACCGAGGAGCTTGAGGCCGAGATGGCGAGGCAGGCCGCCGATGCCTAACGAGTCCACGTATTCAGCGGCGCCTGCATCCTCGGCCTTCGCCGCGACCGAGGAGAGCCACGAAGGCCGACGCCTGCATGTCGTCCTCTTCGAACCTGAGATTCCCCAGAACACGGGCAACATCGCGCGCACGTGTGCCGTGGTGGGTGCCACGCTGCATCTGGTGGAGCCTCTGGGGTTTCGTTTGACCGAGCGCAATCTGAAGCGCGCGGGATGCGATTATTGGGACGAGGTCGACGTGGTGCGCCATGCCTGCGCCGAGGATTTCCTCCGAAGCCACGCCGGGTGCGAACTCCGCTTTTTCACGGGGCACACGCCGCGCCTCTACACGGATGTGGAGTACGGCGCGGGCGGCCGTGACACGTATCTGGTGTTCGGCAGGGAAAGCCGGGGCATCGACCCCGATATCCTCGCCGCCCATGAAGACGAGTGCGTGCGCATTCCCATGCGTGATGGGCTTCGCAGCCTGAATCTGTCCAACGCGGTTGCCGTGGGCGCGTACGAAGTGGTGCGCCAATGGCGGGAATTGAGGTAGACTTACCCCATGTTTTCCAGCAGCTATCTTATCTATGTGGTCATCAGCGTCCTGTGCTTCGTGCCCGCCATCGTGCTGCACGAAGTCGCACACGGGTTCGCCGCCGCACGTCTGGGCGATCCTACCGCCAAATCGCGTGGGCGCCTGAGCCTCAATCCGCTCAAGCACGTCGACCCGTTCGGCACCGTCATCCTGCCGCTTCTGCTCATGATGATGGGAGGGCCGGTGTTCGGCTACGCGAAGCCCGTGCCGTACAACCCGATGTACTTCAAGAACGTGCGTCGCGGCGAGGCCATCGTGGGCCTGGCGGGCCCGGCGGCCAACCTGCTCATGGCGCTCGTCGGCGCTGCCGTGGCCTGGGCGTTCTACGCGATGTTCGCCGCCGGTGGTGTGGGCATCCTGGGAAGCGAAATCTTCCAGTGCTTCTATTTCGGATTCATTCCCCAGTTCATCCTGATCAACCTGTACTTGATGTTCTTCAATCTCATTCCCATTCCGCCGCTTGACGGATCCAGCGTCATCGCGCTGTTTTTGAACGACCGCATGCTGCGCAAGTACTACCAGATCCAGCAATACGCGCTGCCCGTGTTCATGGCGGTGGTGGTGCTCGTGCCCTATATCTTCCATTTCAACCCCATCGGCATCTACCTGAACGCGACGGCGGGCAACCTGGCCTCGCTGCTGGTGCCGTTCATGCTGTAGGCGGCGTCATGTCGTACCGTGTTCGCATAGATAGCTTCGAGGGGCCCTTTGACCTGCTGCTGTACCTGGTGAGCAGGCAGCGCGTGGATATCGGCTCCATCTCCATCACGCAGATCGTGGACCAGTACCTGGCCTACATCGACCGCATGCGCGAGCTCGATCTGGATGTGGCAAGCGATTTCCTTCTGGTGGCCTCGACGCTGCTTGAGATTAAGGCCGCCTCGCTTATTCCCAGCGCTCGCGACGAGGTGGACGAGGAAATCGAGGAGCTTTCTCCCAGCGAGGCGCGCGACATCCTGGTGGAGCGCCTGCTGGCCTACAAGCAGTACAAGAATGCGGCGGCGGCCCTGGGCGCGCGCTTCGAGCTGGAAGGGCGCATGCATCCGCGTCTTGCCGGTCCCGACCAGGAGTTCTTAGGGCTCATGCCCGACTATCTGGAGGATGTCACGCTTGATTCGCTGGCGCTTTTGGCGGCTGAGGCCATGGCGCGACGCGATGTGTTCCTGCTGGAAAGCGAGCATATCGCGGCCAAGCCCATTCCGGTGGAGACGCATGTGCGCGCCATCCACCGCCGCATCAGCGTGCGCAAGCACATGATGTTCAGCGAGCTTCTGGCCGAGGCGCCTTCCGTGCCGATTCGTGTGGTGAGCTTCCTCGCCGTGCTGGAGCTCTACAAGCGCACCATGATCGATATGCATCAGGATGAACCGTTCGACGACATAGGCATCGACTACATCGAAGGTTCCGGCGAATTGGTATTCGATTCCGACGAAGAGGAAGGGGAGAAGCAGTGAGCTTTGCCGATATGCCTCAGGAGAGCATCCCCGGCGCCATCGAGGCGCTGCTTTTCGTGAGCGACGAGCCGGTGAGCGCGATGACGCTGGCCGATATGCTCGAAATCGACCTTCCCGCCACACAGGCGGCGCTCGATGAGCTGGCGCGCCGCCTTGAATCGCAGGATGCGGGCGTGCAGCTGCGCGAGGTCGCGGGCGGATGGCGCCTGTATACGCATCCGCGCTACCACGAGCTTATCGAGAAGTACGTCATCTCGTGGGATACGCGGCGTCTTTCGCAGGCGGCGCTCGAGACGCTTGCCGTTATCGCATATAACCAGCCCATCACGCGCGCGGGCGTCGTGTCCATTCGCGGCGTGAACTCGGACAGCCCCATCAATTCGCTCATGGAGAAGGGCCTGGTGCGCGAGGCGGGACGCGAGCAAAGCCCCGGCCAGCCCATTCTTTATGCCACCACGCGTTCGTTCCTGGAGAAATTCGGTTTGGCGTCTGTGGCCGACCTTCCCGATCTGGAGGAGTTCGCCCCCGACGAAGAGAGCCGAAGGCTCATCCGCGAACGTCTGGGCGTCACGCGTTCGGAGGCGCAGGAAGCCGAAACGCTGTTCGACGACGACCTGGCCCTTGACCTGACGCTCGATTTCGAGGCTGCAGAAGAGGACGACGCGTCGATTGCGCCTGAGCCGATTGACGCGCTGAGCGGGTTCATGCCTCCTGAAAGCGTGTGGGAGGTTCCCGGCGCGGCGGCCGAGGAAGACGCCCAAAGAGGGGAGGGGCGCGATGGCCAAGACCAATAGCCCTTCCGGGCATGAGCCCGAAGGCGAGGAGCGCATCGTTCCCATGCGCCTGCAGAAGTTCCTCGCGCGCGCCGGCGTCGCAAGCCGCCGCGGCAGCGAGAACCTGATGACGGCGGGTCGCGTGCGCGTGAACGGGCAGGTGGTTTCGGAGCTGGGGAGCAAGGTCGATCCGCGGGTGGACGTGGTGACCGTCGATGGCATCGAGATGCATCTGGCCGATGCGCCGGTCACGCTCATGCTCCACAAGCCTACCGGATACCTCACCACCATGTCCGACCCCTTCGACCGCCCGACGGTGGCAGATCTTGTACCCGTGTCGCGCTATCCGGGGCTGTTCCCCATAGGAAGGCTCGATTTCGACACCACGGGCATTTTGCTGTTCTCGACCGACGGCGAGCTGGGCAACGGCCTGCTTCACCCGCGCCGTCATGTGGATAAGTCCTATATCGCCCGCGTGGAGGGCCGCATCGCCCCTGAACAGGCGCAGGCGTTGCGCGACGGCGTGATGCTGGAGGACGGCATGACGCTTCCCGCCGAGGTGGAGGTGCTGCGCGCCTCGCCGCGCGGCAGCGAGCTTGCCATAACCATCCATGAGGGACGCAAGCGCCAAGTGAGGCGCATGTGCGAATACGTGGGTCATCCCGTTCGCGAGCTCCATCGCTGCCGGTTCGGCCCGCTTACGCTGGGCGATCTGCCCGAAGGCCAGTGGCGGCTGCTCAATGATGACGAGGTGGAAAGCCTCCGTCGCGCCGCTCGGCGGTAAGTGGTGCTAGAATCGTCTTATGCATTGAGATGAAGGAGGGCGTCATGGACGTGTTGAGCAAGACGACGGCCATCGAGCCGCTGCACGGTTCGCTTCTGGGAAGCGTCAAGGTTCCGGGCGACAAGAGCATTTCGCACAGAGCCGTTCTTCTCGCCGCCATGGCCGAAGGCACCTCGCGCCTTTCGGGCGTACTTGATTCCGCCGACGTGCGCTCCACCATCGCCGCGGTGCGCGCGCTCGGTGCCCAGGTGAGCCTTTCTAAGACCGCCGACGGAAGTCTCGAGGGCGGCATCGTGGGCTGGGGCACCAAAGGCCCGCAGGAGCCCGACGGACCCATCGATTGCGGCAATTCCGGCACAACGGTGCGTCTCTTGATGGGCGTGCTGGCACCGTGGGATATCAAGGTCGAGCTGACGGGCGACGATTCGCTATGCCGCCGCCCCATGCGTCGCGTGTGCATGCCCCTGGTTCGCATGGGTGCGCGCTTCTCGCCTGAAGACAACGAGACCCTGCCTCTGACCATCCAGGGCACGCGTAAGCTGCGTCCTATCGTATACGCCACGCCCGTCGCTTCGGCCCAGGTGAAGACCGCCATTCTGCTTGCCGGCCTTTCGGCCGACGGCGTGACGCGCGTCACCGAGCCTTCCGCTTCGCGCAACCACACCGAGCTCATGTTGCCCGGCTTCGGCGCCCAGGCAACCTCGGCGGCCGGCGTCGCGGAGGTCGAAGGCCCCGTCACGCTGAAGGCCTGCGAGATTCCCGTTCCGGGCGACCCATCCTCCGCGGCGTTCATCGCCTGCGCGGCGGCCCTCATTTCCGGCAGCGCCGTGCAGATCGAAGGCGTGTCGCTCAACCCCACGCGCATCGGCTTCCTGCGTACGCTCGAGCAGATGGGCGTCGACGCCTCGCGGCGCAGCGTGTCGTCCCTGGGTCGTGAGCTTACGGGCATCATCTCGGTCCAGCACTGCGAGCGACTCCACGGCTGCGAGGTGCCGGCGGAAAAGATTGCCACGCTCATCGACGAGATTCCGGTGCTGTCGCTGGTGGCGTCCCGCGCGCGCGGCGTGACGGTGTTCCGCGGCATCGACGAGCTGCGCGTGAAGGAGACCGACCGCGCCGCCGCCATCGTCGAGGGGCTTGAGCTTCTGGGCGTCGACGCGTGGATTGAGGGCAGCGACCTGTTCATCGAGGGCGACCCGGCTGCCGCGCCCAAGCCCGGCGCCGTGTTCGACTCCCACAACGACCATCGTCTCGCAATGACGTGGGCGCTCGCCGGTATGGTGTGCGGGGTGCCGGTGGAGGTCATCAATTTCGAGGCGGTGAACATCAGCTATCCGGGATTCCTTGACGATATTCGGGGTCTTGTGCGCTAACGGTTCCGTAGAGGCTCCGTGATGCCGCCCCGTCACCTGGTGACATAACTCAACCATACGGTATAATTCCGTCTCCGGCGCGCCATCGAGCGCGCCGGAGCGTTTCGGGCTGCATGCCGAAACGCGACTATCGTCTCATTTGGTTCGATATGTATAGGGCGCGTCGCGGGGCGCGCATGAAAGGCTGGCCATGATTATCGCTATCGACGGCCCTTCGGGGGCGGGAAAGTCTACGGTCGCCAAGGCGGCGGCAAAAAAGCTTGGCTTCAATTGCCTCGACACGGGTGCGATGTACCGTGCCATCGCGTGGTACGCCCTGGAACACGGTTTGGCGCTCGATGACGAAGCGGCTTTGGGCGAGGTTGCCTCTACCAAGGAGATCTCGTTCGGGCATGTCGAGGGCGATCCCGCGCCGCGTCGCGTGTTCATCGACGGCGTTGAGGTGACCGACGCCATCCGCACCGCGCAAGTCGACCGCGCGGTGAGCTCCGCCTCGGTGCATCCTGCCGTGCGCGAGGCGCTCGTCGACCAGCAACGTCGCATCGGCCGCGCCGGCGATTACGTTGTGGAGGGCCGCGATATCGGAACCGTCGTGTTCCCCGAGGCGCCTGTGAAAGTGTTTCTTACCGCGACCGATGAGGAGCGTGCGATGCGCCGCGTTCGCCAGAACGAGCAGCGCGGGGTGGGTTCCGTCGACTTCGAAGAGGTGCTTGCCGACCTTCGCCGCCGCGATGAGGCCGATTCGAGCCGCGCGGCGTCGCCCCTCGTGGCGGCCGAGGACGCGGTAAAGCTCGACTCCACCGGTTTTACCGCCGACGAGATCATCGACAGGATCGTCGCGCTCGCCGATGAGGCGCGGTCGCGCTAAAGACAAGGAGAACCTCGTGTTCATTCCCTATGAAAAGATGTGGGACATGCCCATCAAGCCCACGGTGGATCGCGACGGAAACCCCGTCAAACCCATCACGCATTGGGTGGGCAATATCGTTTACGCCGTTGTTGCGTTTGTGTTCAAAATTGCGTTTCGCACGAAGGTCATAGGCGCAGAGAAACTCGATGCGGTGGCATCGCGCGGAGGTTGCCTTGTGGCCAGCAATCATGCCTCCTATCTCGACCCGGCGTTCCTATGGGTGGCGGGCAGACCCAAGCATTGGATTCGCTTCATGGCTCGCGAGAACATGTTCGCAAACGCCCACGGCCTCGCCGGACAGATCATCTCACGCGTCGGCGCGTTTCCCATCAAGCGCGCAAGCGCCGACCGCGTGGCTATCAAGCGCGCGGCTACCATGCTCAAGCGCGGCGAATGCGTGGGCATTTTCCCCGAGGGTACGCGTCGCGGTCGTGGCACGGCGATGCCTGAGCTCCACGGCGGCGCTGCCTTCATCGCGCGCATGGGCAAAGCCCCCATGCTCCCTTCCACGATTCGTAACGTTGATGCCATCAAGCACAAGGGCGAGCGTGTGCATTTTCCCCAGGTGACGGTTGTATTCGGCGATCCGGTGTACCTGGAGGATTTTGACTTTCTTCCCAAAGAAGACCGCCTTGACGCCGCCATGTGGTATGTGATGAGGGAATGCTATGCGCTTCTGCGCGACGTGCCGCGCGAGCAGGTGGATATGGCGGAGCTGTTCCCCGATGCCCGCGATTTCTCGCAGGAGCTTGCCGGGTGCGAGCTTTCTCGCGACGCACTGAGCCTTTAGGAGGTTCCCATGAAGGTGATTCGAGCGAAGCATGCCGGCGTGTGTTACGGAGTCGAGCGCGCGCTGGACATGGCCGTCGCCGCTATGATGGACGACGAGACCACCTATACGCTGGGCCCGCTCATCCATAATCCCAAGGTGGTAGAGAAGCTTGCCGCCAACGGCGTCAAGGTGGCCGACGACGTGGATGACGTCGATAGCGGCATCGTGGTCATTCGCAGCCACGGCGTGGAGCCGCAGGTGCTCGACCGCCTGAACCAGAAGGGCCTCACGGTCATCGACGCCACGTGTCCCCATGTGGCAAAGGCCCAGCGCGCCGCCGCCGAGCTGCGCGACTTGGGCGGCACGGTGCTGGTCATCGGCCGCGCCGAGCATCCCGAGGTCAAGGGGCTGTGCGGGCATGCGGGCGACGCCGCCGTGGTGATTGCGGGCGTCGACGAGATTCCCGAGCAGCTTGCGGAACCTGTGGGCATCGTGGTCCAGACCACTGAAAGCAAAGAGAAGCTTGCCCAGGTCGTGGAGGCGCTGCAGGCTCGCGGCATCGAACCTGTGGTGAAAAACACCGTGTGCTTCG
This sequence comes from uncultured Slackia sp., assembly GCF_944321625.1. Taxonomy (GTDB): domain Bacteria; phylum Actinomycetota; class Coriobacteriia; order Coriobacteriales; family Eggerthellaceae; genus Slackia. The sequence goes on along the minus strand of NZ_CALUMA010000049.1, from coordinate 2,065 downwards.
CCACGCGCCAGCGCCAGGATTCTGCCGCGATGCTCGCCGAAGAGGTGGATGCCATCGTGGTGATCGGCGGCAAGAATTCCTCCAATACCACGCATCTGTTCGAAATCTGCAAGGCCCATTGCTCCTGTTCGTTCTTCGTGGAATCGGCCGATGAGCTTGACGCTTCGTGGTTCGACGGCTGCCAGACGGTGGGCGTGACCGCGGGTGCTTCCACGCCTGACGACCAGATTGACGAAGTGGTGGATTATCTGGAAACCTTGTAGATAGCTTTTGCAGACCGCTTTTCTCTTGGTATTATCAAATGCGTTGCTTTGACTGCGCCGTACTAGCACGACGCGGCAAGAGAAGAAGCAGGAGCGAATACACTATGATCGAAACAGGCTCTACGATTTGCGGCTGGACTCGCCGCAACTTTTTGAAGGCGTGCGGCGCTGCCGGTGTCCTCATGATGTTCCCGTGGCTCGCGTACGCAAGCGAAGCGGACGACCTTGAGGCCAAGGCAGACGAGCTGGACGCCCAGGCTGAGGCGGCTCAGGCCCAGATGGATGAGCTTTCCGCCAAGCTTGATGCCCTTGAGCAGCAGTTCAACGAGGCGCTGGCGCGCTATAACGAGGCCAACGAGGCCCATGAGGCCGCGCTTACCGCCATGGATGAGGCGCAGGACCGCATCGACGCCGCCAAGGTTCGCATCGCCGAAACTCAAGACCAATTGAGCAACCGTGCCGTCAACATGTACCGCGAGGGCAACCCCACCATGATTGACGTGCTGTTCGGTTCGCAATCCTTCGATGCCTTCGTCACCAACCTCGACGCCATGCAGAAGATCGGCGAGCAGGATGCTGCCCTGGTTCAGGAGAGCAAGGACGCCAAGGCCGAGGCCGACGCCGCGTATGAGGAATACTCCAGGCAGGAGAAGGTCGCTGCGGAGGAGCTCGAGAACGCGCGTATCGCCAAGGAAGAGCTCGAGGCCGCGCAGGCAAGCCTGCAGGAGGAGTACAACTCCATGAGCGACGAGGTGGCCGCCATCCGCGCCGAGGCCGAGCAGACGCGCATGAGCGCCGAAGAGGCCCGCGAGAAGGAAGAAGAGGCCAAGAGGAAGGCCCAGGAGGCTCTCGAGCAGGCCCAGGCCGCTGCGGCAGCTTCGGGCGGCTCCTCCAGTGGCGGTTCGTCGAGCGGCGGCTCCAGCTCGGGCTCCGTTTCCACCACGCCTTCCACGTCGGTGTCCGGTTGGGTGAATCCCGCCCCTGGCAAGATCATTACCAGCGGCTTCGGATGGCGCCCCTCCATCGGCGACTACCATCAGGGCGTGGATTTGAGCTGCAGCTACGAGCCCGTCTACTGCATGGCTGACGGCATCGTCACCACCTCGGGATGGTTCGGCACCGGCGGCATGGCCGTGACGGTCGACCACGGCGGCGGTATCGTGTCGTGGTACCTGCACAACAGCCAGCTGCTCGTGAGCGTGGGGCAGAGCGTTTCCGCAGGCCAGCAGATTTCCGTGTCGGGCAACACCGGCTTTTCCACCGGCGCCCACCTGCACTTCCAGATCAACGTGGGGTGCAGCAACGGCGTCAACGGCACCGCGGTGAATCCCACCACGTATTTCAGCTGGTAAGAACAAGTTTGAGATTGCGGGCGGCTCGCATGCGGGCCGCCTTTTTACGTTATGATTGCGTGTGCGTCCGGCGCGCCGCACCCGTGGAGGCGCTCCCGTATACGCGGTCTCCTACCGCTCGCTTTGCTCGCTATGCGTCGACCTAGCTTCTACAGCTTTTGATGGGTTAATTTGAGAGAAGCGAGTATACGTCCGGCCTCCGCGGAGGCGGCGCGCCGGACGCACCCGTTACCGAAAGAAAGGCCATCATGACCGCTACGTGCATACACGAATATCCCGGCGACCCCGCTCGTCCCGCCGCACGCATTCTCGCGGTGGAAGAAGGCTCACCTGCCGATGATGCCGGGTTCACGCCTGGCTGCATCATCACCGCCGTGGACGGCAATCCTCTGCGCGATATTCTCGACTGGCAGTGGTATTCCGACGGTGACGAGGTGCTGCTTTCCTATA
>NZ_CALUMA010000048.1 GCF_944321625.1 uncultured Slackia sp. | reverse complement strand
GCCGCCCAGCATGTTCATCACGATCTGGCGGAACGCGTTGTTGAGTGCCTCTTCGGTCTTGGTGAAGCCGATGAGCAGGAACGAGCACAGCGTGGTGACTTCCCACGCGGTGTAGATCCATGCCATGTTGTCAGAAAGCACGATGTTGAACATGGCGGAGAGGAACGCGAACATGATGGCGAAGAACCACGGACGGCGGTCCTTCTGCTCGGGATGGTGGGCCTGGAAATCCTTCATATAGCCCAGGCCGTACACGCAGATGCCCGAGCCCACAATGCCGATAATCAGCGTCATGATGACGGTCAACTGGTCCACGCGCATCTGGCTCTCGAAGTGCACGCCATGCTGCACGGTGAGCTCGAACCACAGGCACACGCCAATCTGGATGAGCGCCAGGATGAGCGGCAGCAGACGACGGTAGCGCACCGCGTAGCACACCACGAACACGCCCACCGTGAGGTCAATCACCACATTGACGGCGCTCAGGAAGCCGCTCCATTCGTGTGGCAATTCGAAATACACGGGGCTTGCGCCTAGATACATGCCCGCGAAGGCGATAGATAGCACGCCGATGAGCGCGGCGAAGCCTATCGCGATCGCGTCGCGCGCCTTGTCGCTGCGCACTGCCAACATCAGCAGCGCGGCGACGCAGGGCACCATGATGAGGGCGACGATCATCTCCATCGTGAATGTTCCCCCTTTGCCTTACTCGTTCCGAAACATTCGCATAACAAAAGCGGCGAGGATTACTCGCCAGTAAGCACTTTAGCAAAGTGGATTGCCGTTCACCGGGAATTGGTACTGAATCACTGGCGTTTCGGGGTAAGCGCTTCGGTAAGCGGAGCGTCACGCCCCCTTCTAGCGGAGCGCCTTGTTTAAGCCACGCCCATCCTCAAGCTACGATCCCCTATCTGCACGCCCGCCCTCTCCTGCCCGAACGGCCGCCTTCTATTCGCACCCCATCCGTACATCCCACCCCACCCGCAAGCCCTTTCCTCTTACGCAAGTCCACTCCCCGCCCACCCGCGCGCCCCGTTCACATTAGAAAGGCCATTCAACGCCACCCGCGCGCCCATCCCCATCCGCAAGTTCTGCGCACCTGCATGCAAGCGGCAAGGTTTTTTGAATTAACGAACCAATCGGTATAAAAACTCTCTTATTGGCTAACTTTTCGAGGCCCATTTCCAAAAAAGGCCTTATTTGCGTGGCCATTTTAGGGCTGCTGGAGAACTCCTTTATGACGATGATATTTTGACCAGGCATTATGCTGGACAAAGTTATTGCATTGCGGATATGCGCCGTTGTAAGGCGGATTTCGTCACGCAAATAAGGCCGTTTTTATACGCGTCTTCCGATAACTTAGCCAATAAGAGGTTTTTTATACCAAGCACCATAGGCTTTCGGCCATGCGTCATAGAACCCCTACGCAGAAGCCGTCAATAGCTCGCGGCCAGCAGGCAAAGATGTCCGACACAGTCCGCGACCGAAAACCCCAATCAACTCTTTTACCTGGTCATCCCGCAATCGTCCAAACGGCAACCGAGCAGATAATCTTGCCGTAGCATCGCACGAAGTCTTTCGCCCCTGTGCTCAAAATCTTTCACCGTGGTCTGGAATTTCCTATGCAGATCGAGGCGAATGCGGTGAGCAAATTCAGGGAACTTTGAAGCCGACATGGAATCAAGCGTTGCAACGTAATAGCTATACCCTTCGCCCAAAAGGATATTAGCTTTGCGGGCGTCCCGCGCCACGCCTTCACGGGTGAAATGCCCATCATCACCGTGGTACTCAACAATCACACGTTGCTTCTGCCATACCAAATCACATTCGAAATAAGGCAAACCACGCGAATCCCAGCGCACACCGCCTGCAAGATTACCTTTGTCTGCAAGATACACCGACGAGTTGAGAGTTGGCTGCGGAAGCGCGAAACCGCCAAGTCTATGGGGAAGGCACAACGCCATGGACAAAGCCGACTCCATGGGAGAACGGCTTCGCCCAATCACATGCGGTAACGCCTGTATCGCCAGTTGGACCCCCTTTAACCCCCTGCCCTGCACTCCCCGTAACTCATTTACATAGGAGCGTAAGTCGTCAACGGTTATCAGCGCAGCGCGCTTCGATAGACGCCTTCTTTGCGCGAACAAAGGCTCGGGGCAACCGTCTTCCATCGCGCGCAAGGCCGGCTCGCGAGCGTATACGCCACACAGCATCATCGCGAAATGAATGAGATGCTCGATCGGCAAACGGCGAGCTAGCTGAATGAAGGTTAGCTCGGGTGACGCAATAAACATGCCCTCGCCTATCGAAAAGAATGACCCTGTCGGAAGTTCTTTCGTGCAAGAATGCGCAACGATACCGGGATGCCAACGCCTATCAAGACGAGACCCCACAAGGATATGAAGAGGTTCGCAAGGCAGCGAGGCAAGCAGATTTCGAGCGCGCTCCACGTCGCGCGCGGTTGGCGCGCCAAAGTCTTGGAGGGACATAACGCGGCGGAGCGCATGAGGGCCTTCGAGAGATTGGGACTCCCAAAAGAGCGCTGCCGATATGTCGGAGAGAACGATTGCCATGCCCATAGGCTAGCAAGCAGCAGGACGAAAAGGCGCCGCAAAGGCGAATTCCATAGTTGCTCACAGAACCGTTACCATGTCGTAATACCTGGTCAGAAGCCTGTGAATAACATTCGAGTTATCACATAGACAGCGAATAGGAACCGGTAAGATTTCGTGTAAAAAGAATCTAAAAGCGGCAAGATTCTGGTCAGAATAGGAACGAAATTCGGCAAGGTTCAGCCAGAGCGCGAAGGAATGGCGCAGGCACAGGTATTGGATATTGGCGTTGGTAACAACGTTGGTTTGCTATTGCGGTTAACATTGGTGTCGATATTGGCCACTGAGCCCCTTAGCGCGACCAATCTTCAAACGCGCTCAATCGCGGGGTGCGATGCGCTTGATGTAGACGGTCAGCTGCGACACGTTGAAAAGCGCACCGTCGCTTTTGCGGAACTGCTCGACCCTCCACACCTGCGTGCGCCCACCCTGACGAATGGGGTTGGCGACGGTCTTGATGGTATCGCCCACATGAACCGGCAGCAGATGCGTACTTGTGAGATCGAGGCCCACGGCGGTATGGGTAGTCAAGTCGATGCTCTCACGCGCCGCAAAACTCGCCGCATCCTCAGCCAGCATTGCGCTTATTCCTCCATGAAGGATGCCATCAGGCTGAAGCATCGCCTCAGAAACAGGAGTCTCAACGACGAATCCCTCATCGGTCATGCCAATCTGTTTCATACCTAAATCTTTTAGAATTCCCATTATTTCCCCTCTCTCACAAAGTTTCAATCAGCCAATGAATCCCTCAAAGTCATCCCATTGAAACGCAACGTGGATACGACCACAACTGTAGAATATCCCGCAAGTAGCAAATCATTACACGTATCTCATGAAAGAAATCGCTCGACCGCTGCGGAGATGAAGCTTTTCCCGAAAAGACACGGCGCAAAGCCACAAGAAATCGACGTGGCTATCATACCCCTATCTCGCATGCGCGGGCTTGCCGCCCCAGTAAAACTCGGCGAAGTGACGCTTGCTGGAACAGTCGCGCGGCATAAGATCGAGCGTCGCCGACGCCACATCGTGCGCGGCATTGGGGCGACGCAGGGCCTCGCCGTTCACAAGCATCGCCGTGATGCTCGAAGGATACGCATGAAGGTGCCGCAAGGTTGCCAGAAGCTCGCGGGGTGTGGTTGCGTGCATGCTGGCGCCCAGCGACGTAAGCAGCGCCGTATTCACCTTCTCTTGGCCGTACGAGCGGCCTAAGAGCACCATGGGAAGCCGTGCGCACAAACATTCCGTCACCGTGAGCCCGCCCGATTTACAGATGGCCAGATCGCTTGCCGCCATGAGCGCAGGCATGTCGTCCACATATCCCATCACGGTCATGTTCTCGATGGACATGTCATCCTGCGAACGCCGCAGATGGAGCGCATATTCCTCATCGCGCCCCGGCAAGAACACGAAATGCATGTCGGAAAGGCCCTTGAGATACGGCAACGTCTGATCCATCGTGGCGCGGAACCGCACATAAGGCTGCGGAAGGTGCGCACCCGCCATCACCAGCACCACCGTTTTATCCTTTGGCAGCCCCAGCCTGTCACGCACCGTATCTTTGTCGTACTCCACTTCTGCCGCCCCACGCACGGGAATGCCCGTAATCAGCATCTTTCGCTCGGGAACGTGCCGCGGGCGCAGCGTCTCGGCCATGCCCTCGGTTGCTACGCAGAACAGATCGCATTCCTTATGCGGCCACCAGCCCTCTATCTCGTAGTCGGTCGGCACGCACACGATGGGAAACGCCTGGCCTGTGAGCATGCGCGCCCCCACCGCGGCGTTGGCTGCAGTAATGTGCGTGCACACGATCGCGAGAGGCTTGCGCTCCTCCACGTAATCGGTGAACTTCTTGAACATGATGCGCGCCCACGACGTGCCGCCGCCCCACAGAAGGCGCCCGGTAAGCGTGAAACGCCAGGTGATGTCGTAAAACGGGCGCGTAGGCCCCGTGAACGCCGACGCCGTCTTATCGCCGTCGAACTTGATGCGCCCGAAGTCGAGGATATCGAGCACCTGCACCTCGGCATCGGCCGGGATGCGTTCGTCGCCTTCCGCGATAAGCCTCTCGAGCGCCTCCGCCACAGCGATGGCGGCGCTGCGATGCCCCGAGCCCACCGATGCATGCACCACGAGGACGCACGGGCGCTGCGCGGGGATTACCATAGCGTTTTCCTGGGAGGACTCGATGGAGGAGCCTGCATCCGCCATACGTACGCAATCGCCGGAAGATGCGCAGGCGAGCTCGCAGGAAGCACCCTGCTCCTCTTGCAAGCCCTGCACGGCGCCGACCGACAACGCTGCGGCGTCTTCGCGCACAGCGGCACCGTCGGCCTGCGCGACCATGGCGTCGGATTCTTTCGATTGATGCTCAGAAGCCATACATCCCCCTTGTTATCGAGCACGCCCAGCATAGCCCAACCGGACGCCCTCGCAGAGCACCGTTGCCGTTTCGGCGAAAATCCTCCGCAGCCGTCACATGCCCGACCGCAAGACACCGAAGACACAGCCAACCTTCTATCGCGATGGCATATACTGGTGGGTATGGCATTTTACGATTCGAACAACACGCCTCTCAATCATGACGCCTCGCGCGGGCGCTCCCTGGCGCGCGCCGTGCTCGACGCGTGCAACCCGCGCACGGCCCAGCGCGCGCTTGCCATCGCGCAATCCGAAAACGCCATCACGTCGCGCAAATGCCGCCGCGCGGGCGACAACACTGTGCTGTCTGCCTTCGTCGAATCGAGCACCGGCTGGGGCGGCTCGTATCGCGTATCCACCACGATTGATGAAGAAACGGCGTCGCTCGTCGACTACGCCTGCACTTGCCCCGCATCCTACCAGTTCGACGGGCCGTGCAAGCATTGCGCCGCGCTCGCGCTCACCTTCGCGCAGGACCCCGCATCCTTCGACGGATACGCCGAAACCCGCCGCAGCGCCACGTCGCCCGCACTCGTCGAATACCTGCGCCGCGCTGAGCGCGCCATGGCGCTCACCGAGCCTGGCACGGTCGATTTCGACGTCGAGCTGACGCACGCATACGGCCAATGGGCCGCCCGGTTCAAGATTGCCGGCCCGCAGGGGTCCTACGTGCTCAAAGACCTGGCGGAATTTCTGAAGCGAGTCCAGGAAGGCGCGACCTATTCCTATGGCAAGAAGCTCGCCTTTGCCCATGTGAACGAGGCGTTCACGCCCCGCGGACGCGCGGTGGTCGCCTTCCTTATGCAGGCCGACGCCGTGCGGCGAGAAAGCTCGAAAGCCGTATGGTACACCACACAGCCCGGCATCAAGGGCCGCGAACTGCCTCTGGCCGAAGAAGAAGTCGTGTCGCTTATCGCCGCGCTCGATACCGGCGAATCCCCCCTCGTTGCTGTGGAAGGCGCCGACGTGTCCAGCCGCCGCAGGTCGATGGCGCCCATCGTGAACGGCAACCCGCCCCTTTCTCTCTCAATCAGGCGCAAGACCGGCGGCTTCACGGTATCCAAGCCGAGCACGGCCCAGGTATTCGCCTCCAAAGACGGCATCGTCATCTGGTACGATGAATCGTTTTTCCGCTGCGACGCCGCAATCGCGCCTTGCCTCGACATTCTCCAAGCGGTTTTGGAATCCAATGCCGAAAACCTGTTCGTGAGCGACGCCGATATGCCGCTGTTCTGCGCGACAGCGCTTCCCGCGCTCGAGACGTGCATCCGAGTAGACGCCGATTCGGCGGTGGAGGAGTTTCGTCCCGTGCCCTGCTCGCTCGAATTCTATTTCGACAAGAACGCGCGATTCGTCACCTGCGATGCGTTCGCCATCTATGGGGATAAGCGATACCGCATTGTCGACGACGCGTTGGAAACAGCGTTTCCGCGCACCAGGACGCGTGACGTCGAAAGCGATGCGCCCGCACCCTTGCGCGACGCCCGCATAGAGGCGAAGGGGCGCGCCCTGCTACGGCGCTACTTCAGCGTCGAATATGTCGATGACGGCAGCAGGCTCGACATCGTGGCGCATATCCCCGCCACCGGCGACGACGCCCTTGCAAACCTGCTGTTCGGCGGGCTCGCCCAATTCCGGGATGCGGGCACGGTGTTCACCACCCCCGCCTTCGACCGCCTAATCTCTGACCGCAAGCCGCGCGTCACGATGGGTGTTTCGCTCGCGGGCAACCTCATCAATCTGACGGTTTCGGCCGACGACCTTCCCAGCGCGGAACTGGCTTCGCTGCTGGGAAGCTACCGCAGGCGCCGTCGTTACCACCGCCTCAAGAGCGGCGCGTTCATCGACCTTGAGCAGATGAACCTCGCCGACCTTGACCGCATCGCGTCCGACCTGGACATATCGGCCTCGCAGCTTTCGTCCGGCACCATAGAGCTGCCCGCATACCGCGCTTTCTACCTCGATGATGCGCTCCATGACGCGCATCGCGACGGATCGTTCATGCGCTATGTGGACGCATTCAAGGCCGTCGATCCTTCAAGCCATCGCGTTCCCGATGCCCTGGCAGGCGTGCTTCGCCCCTATCAGGAGGAAGGATTCCGCTGGCTCTCGACCCTCGCCGACATGGGATTCGAGGGCATCCTGGCCGACGAGATGGGTCTGGGCAAAACGCTGCAGTTGATGGCGTTTTTGCTCGACCGACAAAACGAGGCAAAGGCGGAAGGGCCCAGCCTCATCATCTGCCCCGCCTCGCTGGTGTACAACTGGGCGGCGGAATTCAAACGCTTCGCTCCCACGCTTAGCGTCGAACCCGTCGCGGGATCCAAGCGCGAACGCATGGCATCGCGCGCCCGTGCGGATGTCGACGTCTTTGTGACGTCGTACGACCTCGCGCGCATCGATGCAGCGGAATGGTCGCGCATCCATCTGTTTTGCTGCGCCCTGGACGAGGCGCAATACATCAAAAACCACGGCACGCTCACCGCGCGCGCCGTAAAGCGGCTCGATGCGCACCACCGCTTCGCGCTCACCGGCACCCCGATGGAAAACCGCCTGAGCGAGATCTGGAGCATCTTCGATTTCGTCATGCCGGGATTTTTAGGGTCGTACATGCGCTTCAAAGAGCGCTTCGAGCTCGACATCGTAGGCGGCGACGACGAGCGGGCACGACACCTTGCCTCGCTCGTCGGGCCGTTCATGCTGCGCCGCCTCAAGCGCGACGTGCTGACCGACCTGCCCGATAAATTGGAATCGGTTGTCGCCGTTCGCATGGAGCCCAAGCAGCGAAAGCTCTACGATGCCAGCGAACAGAAGCTGCGCGAAGAGCTGACCATCCAGCGGAAGGAGCGCAAGAAGAACCGCGAGCTCCCGCCGGAGCTTCGACGTCCTGCCGTGGAAGTGCTCGCCGAACTCACGAAGCTGCGGCAGATCTGCTGCGACCCGCGCCTTGCCTTCGAGGACTACAAGGGCGCGGGAGCAAAGCTCGACGCGATTTGCGACCTGGTGGAATCAGCGGCGAACGACGGTCAGAAAACGCTCGTATTTTCGCAGTTCACAAGCTTTTTGGACCTCATCGCGCAGAGGCTGGACGAATACGGCATCCTGTACTACACCATCACGGGCGCCACGCCCAAGCGGCGTCGCGTAGCGCTTGCCGAGACGTTCAACGCCGACGACACGCCCGCGTTCCTCATTTCGCTCAAGGCCGGCGGCACGGGACTCAACCTTACCGGCGCGTCGGTCGTGGTTCACGCCGACCCGTGGTGGAATGCCGCCGCGCAGAACCAGGCGACCGACCGAGCGCACCGCATCGGCCAGGAGAACGCCGTGAGCGTGTACCGCGTGATAGCGGAAGGCACTATCGAAGAGCGCATCGTGCGCCTACAGGAACAAAAGGCCGAACTGGCTGAGACCATCGTGGGCGCCGAAGGGGTATCGCTTGCCAACCTCACGCAGGAAGAACTGTTGGAATTGCTTGAGGGCTAAGTTTTTAAAAATAGTGCTTGACTTTCAAAGGTTGGCTGGTATCATACTTTCTTTCGTTTGAACGAGAACGCATCGGGTTGTGGCGCAGTTTGGTAGCGCACTTGACTGGGGGTCAAGGGGCCGCAGGTTCAAATCCTGTCAACCCGACCAGTAAATTCAAGAAGTCGACTCATCGAGTCGGCTTCTTTGTTTATCCGCAGAATATTGGGCGCTTTCGCTCCGAAATGCCGCACTCATATCGAGTTCGAGACGCGCCCGTCAAATCGTTACGGTGCGTTCGAAAGCACCCTTCGCATCGCGCTAGAGAATCGCAACAAGAATGTATGCGCCGATCGCACCACCAAGAATGCCTGCAACGAAACCCACTGTGGCGGCAATGGCGATCAACTTGACGTTTGCGCCCGACACCGCAGCGGCCGACGCATATTCCGCAGAAGAATCCCTTTCTTCAGAATCATCCACACCAGAAGCTTCCAGCGTTCCTTGCTGCCACAGTGCGCGCTCGGAGCCCTCGGCGGTCCTCATCTCGCATTCCTCCGCATATGCACGGCCTTCAGGCGTAAGCGCTCCGAAATAGAACGCCTCCCCATCGGATTCGCCATCCACGAAGCCATGGGCATGGAGCGAACGATAGAGGTCGCACATCTCGATATCGAACGCGCCCTCCTCGCCCGTCGGGCACAGCGCCGTGAACGCCGCGTACTGGGCATCGCCGCCCTCGCGCTCGACACGTGCAAGGCGAACAATCTCGGTAAGCTCCTCATCACTCAGCACGATTTCGTTCGAATCAGACATTCGTCGCTCCTTTCGTCCGTGTGTCGCGTTGTAATGTATCGCATATCAGCGCACATCCGTTCGAATCTTTCAATTATCCAAACAATAATAAGAAAGAGCCCTTTCTCTACCTGGCGCCTCCGCTCACGTCAAAGAGCAAAGGGCGAAGTCACCGAAGCATCATTCTCGAATGTCTAGTATCATGGAAAGGTACGACTCGGTCGGCACAGACAGAGGACACCGGGAGCATCCGCGACGCAAAGGGTCAACGCCCCTCGCGCACCCCGTCCGACCTCACTGCCAACCGCTAAACGCCGCATGAGACGAAAGGAATGACGATGGAGGATTATAAGAAGGAATTCATCGAGTTCATGGTGGAATCCGACGTGCTGAAGTTCGGCGAATTCACGCTCAAGAGCGGCCGCAAGAGCCCGTTTTTCATGAATGCCGGCGCCTATGTGACGGGCTACCAGCTCAAGAAGCTCGGTGAATACTATGCACGCGCCATCCATGACAACTTCGGCCTGGATTTCGATGTCCTGTTCGGCCCTGCGTACAAGGGCATTCCGCTGTCCGTGGTTACCGCCATCGCCATGCACGAGCTCTACGGCAAAGAGGTACGCTACTGCTCCAACCGCAAGGAGGTCAAGGACCACGGTGCCGATGCGGGCAATCTGCTGGGAGCCGAGCTGCATGACGGCGACCGCGTGGTGATGGTCGAGGACGTGACCACCTCGGGCAAGTCCATCGACGAGACCTACCCCATCGTGACCGGCGCCGCGAACGTCGAAATCAAGGGCCTTATCGTGAGCCTCAACCGCATGGAAGTGGGCAAAGGCGGCAAAGTGACCGCTCAGCAGGAAGTCCAGGAGAAGTACGGCTTCCCCGTCGCCTCCATCGTGAGCATGGCCGAGGTGACCGAGCACCTGTACAACCACGAGTGCCAGGGCAAGATGGTCATCGACGACAAGATCAAAGCCGCCATCGACGCCTATTACGAGCAGTACGGTGTCAAATAGACCGACTTTGGCTAGACCTATACGGTCTATACTCAACAGCCGCAAAGAGAAAGGCGACCGCAAGGTCGCCTTTTTTGTTAGTAGAACTCGGGCTTGAGGGAGCGGCCCAAAAGCTCGCCCACCACATCGGCAGGCGGAACGTCCTCCCACACGATCGAGCGCACCTTGTCGGCGATGGGAAGATCCACGCCGTGCTTCGTCGCGAGCGTGTGCAGCGTGCGGCAGGCGTAGGCGCCCTCGACCACCATGTGCGTCTCGGCGCGATACTCGTCGAGCGTGGTGCCCTGGGCCAGACGGTAGCCGAACGTGCGGTTGCGCGAATGCTCGCTCATGCAGGTGACAATCATATCCCCCATGCCGGCAAGCCCCATGCACGTCATGGCCTGGCCGCCGCACGCCTCGACAAGACGGCTCATCTCGGCCGACCCGCGCGTCATCAAGAGCGCCGCGGTGTTGTCGCCGAACCCCATGCCGTACGACGCGCCCACGGCGATAGCGACCACGTTCTTGAACGCGGCGCAGATCTCGGCGCCGATGATGTCATCGCTCACATACGTGCGGAACCAATCCGTCGCAAACAGCTCCTGGAACACGCGAGCGGTGTCGGCGCCCTTCGACGCCACCACGGTGCCGGAGGGGATGCCCTTGATCACTTCTTCGGCATGGTTGGGTCCGGTCACGGCGGCGATGCGCTCCATACCGTCCAGCACTTCGGCGAACACCTCCGCAGGAAGCAGGCCGGTGCTCTCCTCGACGCCCTTCGAGCAGATAGCGATAGGCGTCGTGGGCGAAACGAACGGTTTGATGGCCATCGCGGTCTCGCGCATGGTATTCGACGGCGTCACGATAACCACGGCCTCAGCGCCCTCAAGCACCTCGGCATGACTCGTAGACGCTCTCACGTTCTCGCTCACGGGAGAATCCACCAGATAACGCGGGTTGAGATGGCGCTCGTTGATCCCTGCGCACACCTCATCCTTGCGCGCCCACAGCATGACCTGATTGCCCGCGCTTCCCAAAAGATGCGCGATGGCGGTTCCCCAGGAACCGGCGCCGATGACTGAAACCAACATGTCGAACCTCCGCACTCTATGCGTCGCGGCTGCCCGGCCTCAGCCGAACAGCCGCGTAAACGCTTCAAACATACCGCACGACGCCAATCAGAGCGTCTGCCTAAGCCTCTTCCTTCTTGTCGCCGATGCGACGCTCGCATCCCGCACGAAGGCGTCAGCTGTTCTCGCGATGCGCCCACACGACCACGATCGCGGTCAGCGCGAAGCACGCAATAGCAGGCCAATCGCCCCAGTAAAACACGCAGGCAAAGAACGGACATGCCACGGCGGCGGCGATAGAGCCGACAGACACATACTTCGTCGAGAGGACCAGTACGGCGAAAATCGCAAGCTCAGCGCAGGCACCCGCAACGCCGAACGACATGAACAGACATCCCACGGCGACGGCGATGCCCTTGCCGCCCTTGAATCCCAGCCAAGGGCTGAAGATGTGCCCCAGCGTGCAGCCGGCAGTCGCGGCGCCCATCATAAAGCCATACGTCACGCCGGATTCCGAAGCAAGCCCGCCACCGGGAATCAAGAACCACAGGGCGAGCATCGCAATCACGCCGGAAAGCAGCCCCTTGCCGAAGTCGAGCAGGAACACCGCGCCGCCTCCGACCTTGCCCATGGTGCGCATGGCGTTGGTGGTGCCGATGTTGCCAGAGCCGTGCTCGCGAATGTCCGTGTGGTAGAACACGCGCGAGATGATGAGGCCCCACGGGATAGAGCCCAGCAAAAACGCGATGGCAAAAACGCCGATCAGAACAAGCAGGGAGGACATGACGCTAGTCCCTCCTCTTGAACTTCAGCTTGATGGGCGTGCCTGCGAAATCGAATTCCTGACGCAGGCGGTTCTCAAGATAACGCTCGAAATTGTCGTTGACGATTTCGGGGTGGTTGCAGAAGAACGTGAATTCGGGCGGGCATTCGCGCGTCTGCGTGACGTACTTGAGGCGCAGGACCTTCTTGCCCTTGCTCACCGTGTGGCCGAACTCGCGCAGCCCCTCGAGCCAGATGTTGAGCTTGCTCGTGGACACACGCTTGGAGTAGTTCTCGAACGCCGAATCCACAGCGCTCCAGATGCGGGAAACGCCCTTGCCCGTAAGAGCCGAGATGCTGATGACGGGCGCGAAGCCCACGAACATCATGCGGTCGCCGATGCGCTCGCGCAGATCTTCAAGAACCTCGCCGTTTTCCACGGCGTCGCGCTTGTTGAGCAGCACCACCATGGCGCAGTTGCGCTCGGCCGCATAACCGGCGACGCGCTGGTCCTGGTCGGTCAGGCCCAGCGTGGCGTCGATCACCAGAAGCGCCACGTCGGCGCGATCGATCGCACGCATCGCACGCACGAAGCCGTAGTATTCGACGTCTTCGTCGATCTGGCTCTTGCGGCGCAGACCCGCCGTGTCCACGATGCGGTAGCGCTTGCCCTCGTGCTCCACCACCGTATCGATGGCGTCGCGCGTGGTGCCCGCCACGTCGCTCACGATGGAGCGGTCCTGGCCGATGAGGCGGTTGGTGAGCGAGCTCTTGCCCGCGTTGGGACGGCCGATGATAGCCACGTTGATGGCGTCGTCGGGCTCGGGGTCATCGTGCTGGACGCCCTTCAGGTTCTCCACCACGGCGTCCAGCAGGTCGCCCGTGCCGTTGCCATGCACGGCGGAAACCGGCCACGGATCGCCCAGGCCAAGCTGATAGAACTCCCAGATGGGGTCCTCCACGCCCGGGGTATCCAGCTTGTTCACCGCCAGAAGCACCGGAGCCTTGCCGCGCTTCAGGATGCGCGCGACCTCAACGTCGTCGGGAACGATGCCCGTCCGACCGTCCACGAGAAAGATGACCACGTCGGCCTCTTCCGCGCCCATGAACGCCTGCTTGCGGATGGAGCCCTGGAACGCGTCGTCGTCGCCCATCTCGATGCCGCCGGTGTCGATGAGGGTGAAATGGACGCCGTTCCACTCCGCCTCGTGGTACGAGCGGTCGCGCGTGACGCCGCGCATCTCGTGCACGATGGCGTCCTGCGCCTGCGCAATGCGATTGACCAGCGTGGATTTGCCCACATTCGGGCGGCCCACCACTGCAACGATTGGTAATGCCATACTGTCTTCCTTACAGGTATCCTTCAGAGCCGCAGGTCTACCCCGCTATAAGCTCTTCAATCTCGTTAAGGTATTCTGCCGCGCTACAGGATACCACGGTGACGGGCATTCCCGCCGTATCCCTGATATCGTCCACGGTCATATCATCCAGCGTCACGCCGTCGGCGTTGAACATGATGCGCGGCACCACCACGAAATCGTGCGCCGAAACGCCGCGAATCGCCCGTGCCACGTCGCTTCCGCACAGAAGGCCCGTCACATCCACGTTGCCGCCGAAATGCTCGTTCTTCACGAAAAGGGGCACGAGCAGATCGCGCAGGGGCGAATCCTGCAGAAGGGCGTCGGTCACGCCGCGCTGCGCCTCGCCCAGCACGTAGTACACGCGCGCGTTCTCTTCCTCGAGAACCGCTGCGAGGCGATGCTGCGCCTCGACGCAAGCGGCCCACTCGTCCATCTGCGTGCGTACGATGCCGATGCCGTCTTCGAACATAGAGAAATCGCCATAATGCTCAGTAGGAGGAACGTGCGCGAGCACCTCGCCGGGATATGCGTTGCAGTAGAACTCGTCGGCGAGATACACCCACGGATACCCCTTTTCTGCTTGGGCATGGCGCTGGAACGGCTCCACCGCCTCAATGACAGCACGCGCGTCTTCAGACGCGTCGAAGCTCTTTTCGAAGAGCGTCTGGTGCTTGGTGAACCCGAGCGGCACAATGCCCACGTTTTTGATGCCTTCGCGCAGATACACCCAGGCCAGCGTGCGCGCCAGTTCGGCGCCGTCGTTCATGTCGGGCACGAGCACGATCTGAACATGCAGCTCGATGCCGCCCTCAAGCAAGCGCTCAATCATCTCGATGCCGCGTGGCGCATGCTTGCCGATCATCTTCTGGCGCACATCGGGGCTTACGGCGTGCAGCGAAACGCGCAGCGGCGAAATCTGGCGCTCGATAATCGTGTCTGCATCCTCGTCGGAGAGGTTGGTAAGCGTGACGAAGTTGCCCTGCAGAAAACTCAGGCGCCAGTCGTCGTCGCGCAGGACCAGCGTGTCGCGCGACTCCTTGGGAAGCTGCCGCATGAAGCAGAACACGCAGGCGTTTTTGCACGTGCGGATGCCGTCGAACACCGCGCCGTCGAACGTGATGCCCCAGCTCTCTCCCTCGTCGCGATACAGCTGGACCTCGCCGGCATCGCCCTGCGTGTCGATGTAGGAAAGCGTCACCTC
>NZ_CALUMA010000047.1 GCF_944321625.1 uncultured Slackia sp. | reverse complement strand
GCGCATCCTCACGCCGGGCGTCGAGCTTCTTGCCGGCATCCCCTCGGTCATCTACGGCTTTTTCGGCCTGGTGGTGCTGGTCCCGCTCATCCGCGAGGTGTTCAACGTGCAGGGCATGAGCCTGCTGGCGGCCTCGATCATCCTGGGCATCATGATTCTGCCCACCATCATCACCGTGGCGCGCAACGCCATCGATGCGGTGCCCGACAGCTACTACGAAGGCGCGCTTGCCCTGGGCGCCGACCACGAGCGCAGCGTGTTCCGCGTGCTCGTGCCCGCGGCCACTTCCGGCATCATGGCCGGCGTGGTGCTGGGCGTGGGCCGTGCCATCGGTGAAACGATGGCCGTGGTCATGATCGCCGGCAACCAGGCCGTCATCCCCGACAGTCTGCTTGACGGCGTGCGCACGCTGACCACCAACATCGTTCTGGAGATGGGCTACGCTGCCGACCTGCATCGCGAGGCGCTTATCGCCACCGCCGTGGTGCTGTTTGTGTTCGTCCTGATCATCAACCTGGTGTTCGCCATTCTGAACGGGAGGTCTAAGCGATGAGCGATACCGCCAATACCGCCGCGCGCAAGCCGCATCGCAAGACGTCCTCCGTCATTCTGAATGCGCTTGTTCACCTGGCTATCTTCCTGACCATCGCGGTGCTCCTAATCGTGGTGGGCTACATTCTGGTCATGGGTATCCCCAACCTAAAGCCCGAGCTGTTCGCGCTCGAATACAACTCGGACAACGTGTCCATGCTGCCGTCATTGGTCGACACGCTGCTGGCCGTGCTCCTTACGCTGGTCATCGCCGTGCCCCTGGGCGTCATGGCGGCGATCTTTCTGGTGGAATACACCACGCGTGGCAATAAGTTCGTGAAGATCGTGCGCCTGACGGCTGAGACGCTGGCGGGCATCCCCTCCATCGTCTACGGCCTGTTCGGCATGCTGTTCTTCGTGGTGTTCCTGGGCTGGGGCCTCTCGCTTCTGGCGGGCTGCCTGACGCTTGCCATCATGGTGCTGCCCACCGTGATGCGCACCACCGAGGAAGCGCTGCGCGCCGTGCCCGACGCCTACCGCGAAGGCAGCTTCGGCCTGGGCGCCGGCCGCCTGCGCACCGTGCTTTCCGTCGTGCTGCCGCCGGCTATGCCTGGCATCCTGGGCGGCATCATCCTGTCCATCGGGCGCATCGTGGGCGAATCCGCCGCGCTTATCTTCACCGCAGGCTCTGTGGCCGCTATCCCCGACTCGGTGTTCGGTTCGGTGCGCACCATGTCGGTACATATGTACGTGCTGGCATCCGAGGGCCTGCACATCGATGCCACCTACGCCACCGCCGTGGTGCTGCTGGTCATCGTGCTGCTGATCAATGCGCTGGCGTCGTTCGTGGCCAAGCGTCTTACGAAAGGAAACGAGGAATAAATGATAGACGTCGACCTCTCGGCGCTGCAGGAAGAGGCTGGAGAAGCTTCTGCGGTGCCCTCCAAAACCAAGATCGCCGTCAAGAACCTGGACCTGTACTACGGCGAATTCCATGCGCTGCACAATATCAATATGGACATGCCTGAGAACAAAATCACGGCCTACATCGGGCCTTCGGGCTGCGGCAAGTCCACGCTGCTGCGCACCCTCAACCGTATGAACGACCTGGTGGAGGGCTGCCGTATCGAGGGCGAAGTGGTTATCGACGGCGAAAACGTGTACGCGCGCGGCACCGACGTGAACCGTTTGCGCAAGCGCGTGGGCATGGTGTTCCAGAAGCCCAATCCGTTCCCCATGACGGTGTACGATAACATCGCCTTCGGTCCGCGCACCCACGGCGTCAAGGACAAGGCAAAGCTGGACGAGATCGTGGAAACCGCGCTGCGCAAGGCCGCGATCTTCGACGAGGTCAAAGACACCCTGAAGAAAAGCGCCTTGGCCCTTTCCGGCGGCCAGCAGCAGCGCCTGTGCATCGCTCGCGCTTTGGCTGTCGAACCCGAAGTGCTGCTGATGGACGAGGCCACGAGCGCCCTGGACCCGATTTCCACCGGACGCATCGAGGAACTGGCGACCGAGCTCAAGAAGGATTACACCGTGGTCATGGTGACTCACAACATGCAGCAGGCCGCCCGCGTGTCCGACATGTGCGCGTTCTTCCTGCTGGGTGACCTGGTTGAGTTCGATGAGACTCAGGTGCTGTTCAGCCACCCCAAGGAGAAGCGCACGGAAGACTACATCACAGGAAGGTTCGGCTAAGTCATATGATGCGTACCGTTTTTGATTCCCAGCTGGCGCTGCTCGATGCTCAGATGCTGGTCATGGCTTCCTCGATGGAGGAGGCCGTCGTTGGCGCCGTGGAGGTGCTTGAGTCGCGCGACAAGGAGCGCGCCCGCGCCATCATGGAGGGCGATGACGAAATCGACCATCAGGAGCGCGAAATCGAGGCACTGTGCCTGAAGCTGCTTTTGACCCAGCAGCCTGTGGCGGGCGATCTTCGCCGTGTTTCCGCCGCGCTCAAGATGGTGGGCGACATGGAGCGCATCGCCGACCAGGCTGCCGATGTTGCCGAAATCGTGCTCACGCTCGAGGGCGACGACTTCGACCCCAAGCTGCACAAGCACCTTGCCAAGATGGGCCGTTACGCCGCCAACATGGTGCATGACGCCGCCGAGGCGTTCGTCAAGCGCGACGGCGAGCGCGCCGCCCAGGTGGTGGGCGAGGACGCCAACGTGAACGAGATGTTCGACCGCGTGAAGCGTGACATCATCAAGGGCATTCAGGCGGAAAGCGACCCGGCGGCCAACCTCGTAGAGGCGCTTATGGTGGCGAAATATCTTGAACGTGTGGGCGACCATGCCCAAAACATCGCGGAATGGGTAGAATACTCAATCACGGGCCGATACAAAGGAGAGCTGCTCGGATGATTTACTACCTTGAGGACGACGAACAGATTCGCAATCTGACGCTGTACACGCTTTCCCAGACGGGGCACGAGACCCGTGGGTTCTCGCGCGCCGCTGAGATGGATGCCGCGCTTACGCAGGCGATTCCCGATTTGTTTCTGCTTGACGTGATGCTTCCTGACGAGGACGGCATCAGCGTGCTCAAACGCCTGCGCAAGGATCCGCGCACGCAGGACGTGCCCATCATGATGCTCACGGCGAAATCCACCGAATACGATACCGTGACCGGGTTGGATTCGGGCGCCGATGACTATCTGGCCAAGCCGTTCGGCATGATGGAGTTGCTTTCGCGCGTGAACGCGCTTCTGCGCCGCGCTGCCCGCGAGGGCGCCGAATCCACGCCCCTCGCTGCGGGCGAGACGCTGGATGCCGGCCCTATCTCGCTTGATCCTGCGAGCTATCGCGTGACGGTTTCGGGTGAAGAAGTGCGTCTTACCCACAAGGAGTTCGAGATGCTGCGCTATCTGATGGAGAACCGTGGCATCGTGGTTTCGCGCGACAAGCTGCTCGAGCGCGTGTGGGGCTATGGCGTGGCGGGCGAGACCCGCACCGTGGACGCTCACGTGCAAACGCTTCGCAAGAAGCTGGGCGAGGCCGACCCCGAGGCGGTTTCGTTCGTGGAGACCGTGCGTGGCGTGGGCTATCGCCTGAAGGCATAACCGCTTTCCGCCGTCAACGGAGCCATCCTCATGGACATTCGCATTCAATCGCTTTCGAAGAAAGATGCCACGGGCGACGAGCCTCGTCAAAGGTGGCATCTTTCTCGCGCTGTGGCATCTATGGTCGCCGCTGCTTCCGCCACGCTGGTCATCATCTGCTGCATTCTGTATGCCGCGGTGTTCTATTTTACGCTCGACCAGCGCGCCGTGGACGATCTTGAGGCAGAGGCAGAAGGGTACGCGCGCGTCATCAACGAGACGGGCTACACCGGCAGCGATGCGATTGACATGGTCAAAACCGAAAGCACCATCGAGCCCGATACGCGCATGACGCTTATCGCGCCCGACGGAACGGTGCTGTACGACTCGTATGCAGACGAATCGTCCATGGAAAATCACGCTCAACGCCCCGAAGTGGTCGAGGCCATGCAGACGGGCGAAGGGCAAAGTGGCCGCTACTCTGAAACGCTTGGCGAGGAGACGCTTTACCACTCCGTGCTGCTGACCGACGGATCAGTGCTCAGGCTTGCCGTCACGCAGTCCACCATCTGGGGCATCATGGGTACCATCGCGCTGCCGTGCCTGCTCGTGTTGGTGTTGGCGGTTGTGATTTCGTTCCTTATTGGCTACCTGGTTGCCCGTCGCGTTATCGCGCGTATGGAGAAGATCGACCTGAACAATCCCATCGACGGCGACGCGCCCGAGGAGCTCATGCCGTTGCTGAGGCGCCTTGACGCGCAGCACCGTCGCCTTGACGCTCAGGCCAGCGAACGCCGTATGTTCACGGCGAATGTGTCGCACGAGCTCAAAACGCCGCTGACCGTCATTTCGGGCTATGCCGAAATCATCGACAAGGGCATTGCCAAGCCGCGCGACGTGCGTAGGTTCGCCGGCCTCATCCATGACGAGGCCCAGCAGATGAAGAGCATGGTGGAAGAGATCATCGCTCTTACGCATCTGGATGAGATAGGCGAAGGCCAGATGGAGCTTGACCTTCAGCAGGAAGTGCCGCTCGAGTCGGTTGCCAACAACGCTGTGGCGCGTCTGCGGCCTTTGGCCGAACGATCTCGTGTCGATCTGGTGGTGCAGATCAGCCGCGTGGACAACGAGCCCATCATGGTGCGCGGCAATGCCCGCATCCTGGAAGAGATGGTGCGCAACCTTGCCGAAAACGCCGTGCGATACAACCACGAGGGGGGTCGTGCGATCGTCGAGGTGGCATCCGAAGGCGGAAAATCGGTGCTGCGCGTGAGCGATACGGGCCGCGGCATTCCCCATGAGCTGCGCGAGCGCGTGTTCGAGCGGTTCTTCCGCGTGGAGGAAAGCCGCTCTAAGGATACAGGCGGAAGCGGTTTGGGCCTGGCGATCGTCAAGCACGCCGCTCAGGTGCACGGCGCCAGCATCAGCATCACCGACAATCATCCCGAAGGCACCATCATTACCGTGACTTTTCCGGCTTAGTAAACCTTAATACTGCGCTACACTGTGAGGTTATAGCGCTTCGGGCAAATTCGTTCGAAGCGTAACCTATTTCCGAGCAGAAAGGCGAGCATCGTGAAGCTTCTCGAAGAGCGCATCCAGAAGGATGGCGTGGTCAAGGCCGAAGGCGTGCTGAAAGTGGATAGCTTTCTGAACCACCAGATTGACATCAAGCTTCTCGACGAGATGGGTGCCGAGTTCAAGCGCCTGTTCGCCGATGCTCCCATCAACAAGATTCTTACCATCGAGGCGTCCGGCATCGGCATCGCATGCATCGCGGCGCAGCATTTCGGCGTGCCGGTGGTGTTCGCCAAGAAGGCGCAGAGCATCAATCTCGATGGCGAGATGTATTGTACGCGCATCCAGAGTTTCACGCACGGCAAGGTGTTCGACGTCATCGTGTCCAAGAAATTCATTGGCCCCGACGACCATGTGCTGATTATTGACGACTTCCTGGCCAACGGTTGTGCGCTTAACGGCCTGATTGAAATTGTCGAGGCCGCCGGCGCCACGGTCGAAGGCATTGGCATCGCGGTGGAGAAGGGCTTCCAGCCCGGCGGCAAGAGCCTGCGTGAGCGCGGGTATCGCCTGGAGTCGCTCGCCATCGTGGACCGCATGGATCCCATGACCGGCAAGATCACGTTCCGTCCACAGGGCGGCGACGCGCCGACGTATGGCGAGGTGGTCGAGGTAAACGCCGACGACCTCGCAAGCGCCGATGCGGCGTTCGACGCGGCCGCGAAGGGCGAGGCGTAAGCCGTGGCGGCTGCGGGCGGCGCCAAGGGCGCAAAGAAGCAGTTCAACCACGCAAGTCTGTTCCAGCTCGACGGCGATATCCCTTTGCTGCGCGCCATTCCCTATGGCCTGCAGCACGTGCTCGCGATGTTCGTGGCCAATCTGGCGCCCATCGTGGTGGTGGCGGGTGCGGCCGAGCTTGCCGAGGACCAGACGGCCATGCTGGTGCAAAGCGCCATGCTCATCGCAGGCATCGGAACGCTTATCCAGCTGTTCCCGGTGTGGAGGATCGGTAGCGGCCTGCCCATCGTCATGGGCATCAGCTTCACATTCGTGTCGGTGCTGTGCGTGATTGCGGCGCAGTACGGCTACAACGCGGCTATCGGCGCCATCATCGTGGGTGGCATCTTCGAAGGCACGTTAGGCCTGTTCGCCAAGTATTGGCGTCGCATCATTTCGCCTATCGTGGCGGCCGTGGTGGTTACTTCAATCGGTTTCTCGCTGCTTTCCGTTGGTGCGACCAGCTTCGGTGGCGGCAGCGGCGCGGAGGATTTCGGATCGCCGCGCAACCTGGCGTTGGGCGCCATCGCTCTGGTGTCGTGCCTTGCGTTCCAGATTCTCGCCAAGGGTAAAACCAAGCAACTTTCGGTTCTGTTCGGCCTGGTAGTTGGCTATATTGCGGCACTTATCATGGGTGCGGTCGACCTGACAGCGTTCCAGAACATGCAGTTGTTCGCCCTGCCGCACATCATGCCGTTCACGCCTGAGTTCAACCTGGGCGCCATCATCTCGCTTGCGGTCATCTTCCTGGTGAGCGCCACCGAGACCATCGGCGACACCTCGGCGCTTACCATCGTGGGCCTGGGCCGTGAGGTGCGCGAGAAGGAGCTTTCGGGTTCGCTTGCCGCCGACGGCTTCGTAAGCGCGCTTTCCGGTTGCTTTGGCTGCCTGCCTGTGACGTCGTTTGCTCAGAACATCGGCCTGATCGCCATGACCAAGGTGGTCAACCGCAAGGCCATCGCCACCGGTGCCGTCATCATGCTGTTGGCGGCGCTGCTGCCTGTGGTGAGCGCCGTGTTCTCCAGCCTGCCTGAGGCTGTGCTGGGCGGCTGCACCATCATGATGTTTGGCAACATCATCGTGAGCGGTTTCCAGATGATTGCGCGCGCCGGGTTCAGCCAGCGCAACATCCTGATTACGGCTCTGTCGCTTGCCATCGGCATCGGGTTCACCCAGGTGTCCGACATCTTCGTGATTTTCCCCGAGCTGGTGCGTAGCGTGTTTGCCGACAACTGCGTGGCCGGCGTGTTCCTGGTGGCCGTGGTGTGCAACCTGGTGCTGCCTAAGGACATCTCCATCGATGGCGCCGAGGTTGCGGGTGCGGCGGAACAGCAGCAGGCCGACGCCGAGGCGCTCAGCGACCTGCGCGAGCGCGCCGCGGCAGGCGATGCTGCAGCAGCCGCCGCCGTGGAGGCCGAAGAGCCGGCGTTCGTGGCTCCCAAGCCTGCCGAACTCGTGTTCGGCGATCCCGACAAACGCAAAACGTCTCAAGAGGACGAGTAATGTCATTGATGGAAATCTAAACTAACGCGCCCCGATGTTCCATATCGGGGCGCGTTAGTTATTGCCATAGAGCAGTACCTCGTCTTTACGAATGCTGGCAAGGAATTCTTCGGAAAGGCTGCCGGTTGTTGCAACGTCCACGGACGTTCCGAGCGCCTGCTCCATATCATACGCGAATCCGCCGAGTTCAAGACCACGTATTGCCCCTTTATCGATTCGTAAATCGACATCGCTCTGTGGCGTTGCTTCGCCGCGAGCATAGGAGCCAAAGAGCCATGCCTTTGCGACGCCGTATTTTTGGCAAATGCTTGTCACGGCATCTCGTATTTGCCAGAAGGTAAGAAGGTGCTCGGAATCTTTCTCAGGGAGCTTGATTTCAAAGGGAAGACCTTTGTTTAGGACTATCTGGGCGTAAAGCGAAGAGATTGCCACGGAATGGGTAATACCCAAAGATGAAAGTATCTCCTCAGCCGCCTGCTTTGTAGGGGTTGCGATGCGCGCGCTGACTGTCGTGTATTCGCTCATTTCTACCTCTGTAATATATAGTAATAAAATATATTACGAATATTACCACAATGTTGTAATTGAAAATGAAAAGGCAAAAGAAGAGCCCGCTATGCGGGCTCATTGGGTTTGGGCTATCAAATGAAACAATGCAAAGCTATTGCTTGTGTCGTGAAATAACTAAATCGCATCGGCGCCAACGAGAACGAGGATATCGAGGCCGTCCATCGTGGTGCCTTCGGCGAGCTCTCCGGACTTGAAGGTTTTCACCTCGCCGCCGAGCGCCTTGGCGATCTTGTCTGCCTCAGCACGCACTTCTTCGGCGTCATCGCCTTCGCCCGTCACGTACACCGTGGTGGTGGGCATAACGGCAGCGAGATAGCTGTCGACGGAAATCTCATAATTGCTGCCCTCGATGCCATCGGTGGCGAGCTTTTCCTGGGCGGCACCTGCCAGGCCGTCCGCACCGCCCGCATTCAGGATGCTCACCACGAAGGGTCCTTCGTGAACGGGCTTTTCGGCCTCTTCTTCCTTCGCTTCCTTGTCAGCGTCAGCGGCCTCGGCGTCGTCGTTAGTCTTTGCCGCGTTGTCCTGCTGCTCTGTCTGCTCCTGGCCGTAATCTGCAGGGGGCGTAGCGATTTCGGGCTCGTGTCCGCAGGCGGAAAGCGCGAACAGGCATGTGACGGCAAGCGCCAGGGCGGCAAGACGAATCAAGAATGCGCGCGTATGGGTGAGCGCGAAGCGATGCGTAGTGACCATGAGTCCTCCCTCTCGAGTAGCGTGTTCCGCGCATGCAAAAAGTGCCTTCCGGGCACACGTGCTTTGCGGAAGGGGTGTGGCGCACAGTCATTTTGTGTTCTCAGCGGTTGGAAAGAGGACATTCGCCGCTCGTGCCAAGCGTTGCAGAAAGCGCATCGCCTTGCGCGGCACGAACGAAAGCACCCACCCCTTCAACCATACGCTGAGTCCAGCGACATATTGTAGCGCAAGGTTGTCATATGTGCGCGAAAAGCACGCTCCCCGACCGGGCAGGGGCACAATTGCCGGTCGGGGCGTAAAGGGCGTACGGGCTCTCTATTGGCGGGCGGCGGCTGCTTCGTTCTGATGGGAAGCGGACTCCGCTCGTGGTGCCCGCCCCTATGCGCCCAGTTTCGTCAGGTCGATCTGCATCAAACGGGCGATGGTGAGGATGTACACGCGCATCGCGCGTTTGAGACTTTCCTCGGAAACTCCTTCGTCGGCGCCGTGCATAGGGCCCACCCAATCGGGGTAGGCATCGTGCGGATCCTCCGGCCCGAAGCTCGCCGCGCAGGGGAATTCGCGCGCATACGTGCCGCCACCGATGGTGAAGGGCTCGCCGTCAAAGCCAGTAGCTTCGCGGTAGGCCGCGGCCAACGCCTGAATGGCGGGGCTGTCGGGCTTGGTGAGGAAGGGCGGAAGGCCGCCGGTGAGTTCCACGGTTGCACCGGCTTCCGCGGCCAGTGCCTGGAACTTTGCCAGCAGTTCCTCGCCTGTCGTGGAAGTGGGGTAGCGGATGTCGATGGTGATGCGCATGCGGCCCTGTTCGCGGTGGATGGTGCCCACGATGCACGTGAGGCCGCCGAAGTATTCGTCCTGCGAATCGACGCCGATCGAACTGCCGTCGGTGGAGTCCATGATGCGGCCGATCATGCGCAGGTACGCCTCCTCGGCGGGGTTGCACAAGCCGTTTGCGAGCGCGTATTTCACCAGCATATCGATGGCGTTCACCGTGCCTTCAGGCAGCGACGCATGGCCGCCGCGTCCGGTTGCCACAAGACGCGCGCATCCGTCGCCCGCATCGGTGATCTCGATGCCCTCGGCCGCAGGCAGGTTGGCGATGTCGGCGTACACCACAAGCGCGGCCTGGCTGGGCACCGCGTTGGTGGACGAATCGCCCGTGGTGAAATCCACAATGCGTCCGTCGATGATCGCGGGAGACATGATGGCGCAGTCGAACTGGCCTTTCTCGCCGTAGCAGGCGGGGAAGGCGTTGTCGGGCGTGAAGAGGAACGCTGGGGCGGAGTAGTGCTCCAGGTAGTAGCGCACGTCGCGCATGGTGCCGGTTTCCTCGTTGGTGCCCATGAGCATGCGCAGCGTATAGGGCAGGCGTGCGCCGGTACGCTCGCACCATTCCTGGAAGAATTTCATGCAATAGAGCGAGATGACCAGCGGGCCTTTGTCATCAATCACGCCGCGGCCGATGAGGAAGCCCTCGCGGCGCTCGAGCGTCCAAGGGTCGCTTGTCCAGCCTACGCCGGGCGTCACTACGTCGGCGTGGCAAATCAGGGCAAGCTGCTCGTCGCGCTCGCCTTCGAGGTCGGCGATGCCAATTTCGCCGGCGTCGTCCCAGGCGTTGAAACCCAAACGTTGCGCCAGATCAACGGAAGCGCGCAGGCCCTCATGCGCCTCGGGGCCAGAGGGGTCTTCCGCAGTGGCGCGGGTGAAGTCCACGATGCTGGGCACGGCCACAAGCGTGCCGATTTCGCGAACGATTTCCTCCCAATGCGCGTCGATAAACGCATCGGCCTGGGAGAGGAGCTCTTCGGTGGTGATATCGGTGATAGTGGCCATGGTCGTCCCTTTCTTCGTGCTCGGCGCAAGATTGCGCACCACGCGCTTTCCCGATAGCCGCGGGTTTCGCAAATCCGCTCGCATTCTATCACCGCGCGATTGCTCGCCGACGCCAGGACTCATTTCCGCCGCAAATAAGGCGAAGGCGCACCCAATTCCTCATGGCGTGGAAGCGCTGGTTCATATATAATGTCCATTCGCGCCCGAGTGGCGGAATGGCAGACGCGGCGGTCTCAAAAACCGTTGTCTTTGACGTGCGAGTTCGACTCTCGCCTCGGGCACCATCCCGCGCCGACAGGGGAACGCCATACCCGGCGTTCCCCTTTTTTGTTGCCGGGAGCAGCTGCCAGTGCGTCGGACACGCTTTCGGCGACGGGCGAAGCCTATTGAAGCAAGGCGTCTTCCGCTGTGGCGGGGCGCGAAGCAGGAGAGGATCGGCATGTCCGCATCACAGATCAACCTCGAAGGCCTTATCGTCAGCATCCCCGACCATCCCGAGCCGGGTGTCGTGTTCAAAGACATCACGCCGCTTCTCGCCGACCCGGAGGGCTTCGAGGCCGTTGTCGATCGCATCGCCGACCACTTCAAGGATGCCGGCGTGACCAAGGTGGTGGGCGCCGAGGCCCGCGGCTTCATGGTGGGCGCTCCTGTGGCATACAAGTTGGGTGCTGGCTTTGTGCCCGCGCGCAAGCCGGGCAAGCTGCCGCGCGAGGTGCTGAGCGAATCCTATGCGCTTGAATACGGCACTGACGAACTGCAGATTCATGCGGATGCCATCTCCGCGGACGACGTGGTGCTGCTGGTGGATGACCTGGTTGCCACGGGTGGTACGGCGGTTGCCCAGGTGAAGCTGGTCGAGAAATTCGGCGCGCGTCTGGCGGGCATGGGCTTTTTGATGGAGCTGGACTTCCTGCATCCGCGCGAGGCCATCGCCGAGGTCACCGACGTCGAAGTGTTCTCGCTCGTGCACGTGGAGTAGTGCACCTATTCACTCGGTGCGATGCTGCAGGTATCCGCGTGCCGCATGCATCGCGAATGTCTCATGCGGTGCGAGGGCTGCAGCCGCACGCTCATCGGATGAAACGCCTTCTGCCTCGAATAGCGAGAGGTGGGAGGCGTTTTTTATTGGGTGGCTTTTGCTCTCTGTTTTCTGCGCCGCATCAACTCTGACGACCGTCGGCTCTATGGCGCCGGGCTGCTTCACCTATTCTTTGCGCGATGTCAACACAAAGTTGATGAGTATGGGGCTTTGGCGAAGCGCTTTTGCAATCTAGTGCGCAAAAGCACCGATAGGGCGAATGCGTGCTAGAATCGGGCGGTTTTCTGGCTATGCCAGGCCGGCCTGTGCGGCGGCTCAAGCCGTGGGTCAAGTCGATCTTGGGGAGTGCTCATGAGCCCAGTGAAAAAATCCAGCAAGCTCTCGCGTGCCGAGTCCATTGCTTTTTGCGGTCTATCCATCGCGCTGCTTACTGTGAGCGCATGGGTCACCGTGCCGTTGGGGCCGGTTCCGTTCACGCTGCAAACCATGATGCTGGTATTCGTGGTGCTGCTGTTTCCTCCGCGCGAGGCGCTGGCAAGCGTGTTCGGCTATCTTGCCTTGGGCGCGTTGGGCGCTCCGGTGTTTTCAGGCATGAAGGGCGGCATGGCGTCTCTCTTGGGGCCTACGGGTGGCTTCATCATTGGCTTTGGCCTAGGTGCCGTGGCCGCTGTGTTGATTCTTAAGGTATGGAAATCCTCTGCGGCAAGAGGCGTCGCAGCGCGCCGGTCCGCCTCGGCTGATGCGGGGGACAAGGGTGCATCTTTCGCCGCTCCCCCCGTGCGGAACACGTCGCGCTTCGTATTCGCGTTGGGTATGGCTCGCGAATATACCGCCGCGCTCGCGCTTCTTATCGTGTCTTATGCATGCGGATGGGCCCAGCTCATGGCCGTGGCGGGTATGAGCCCGCTTGCGGCATTTCTCGCAGGCATCGCGCCGTTCATCGTTTTGGACGTCATCAAAATCGTCGTGGGCGCTTCGCTTGCGCACGCCATCCGCAACGCCGCGCCCGCCCTGCGCACGAAGGTGGCGTAGTTCTGCATACGAGGACGGCGGGAACGCGAGTGAGCCTATGCAGGCTGCTTGCAATGGTTCGGAGCGTAGCCTTTCGTACGAGAGCGGCACAGCTGTCCGAAAAAGCCGTTCGGAGAACAAACTCAAACGCGAAAGCCGTCCATAAAAGCGGGGTCTCTTCGGGGTTTCCGCTTTCGTTTTCATGGGCGGTGGCTTCCACCTGGCTTGAGAGAGTTCAATACTCGACTTAATCGACAATGGTCTTCGATTAAGTCGAGTATTGAACTTTTGAGTGGGAGAAATCGTCCAGCAGCGAAATGGTGCGTTGTAAAACACCAGGTCAGGTGATATTGCATTGAGAGCTGGTGCTTAGAATAGCGTGCCGAGAGTTCAATACTCGTTTCATTCGCAAATGCGCTTCGATTGAGTCAAGTATTGAATTCTCGGCGTAAGCGCGGTTCAAGATTCAGACGTTGAAACGCAAAGAGGAGCCGACCTTCGGCCGACCCCTCTTCCGAAACCTGCGATTTGTGTCAACAATGCCGTCGAGCATACCGCCTTTTATCTACGATGTGCGCTTTTCAATTTGCTACTTACGCCAGCGCAACCACCATGGTCAGCGGCACGGCGGCCATGACCACCAGGTAGCGGAGCATGAATCCGCCCACGAGCACGCTGATGTCAGAGGCGAAGCTGATCCAGTGCGCCTTGCGGCTTTCCTCAAACTCCTTGGGGCTGAAGAACAGCAGCCACAGCTCGAGCACGGTGGGAAGCACCAGGCCCACGGCCACCAGGCCGATCCAGAACCACAGCGCCCACTCGCCGCTTACCAGGTTGGCCACGCTCGCCGCGCCGGCGGAGTTGGTCTGCCCGGTGATGAACAGGAGCGACGCCACCAGCAGAAGCTCGATGATGGGCAGGCAGAAGTGGAACTTCTTGAGCACGCCCACGCGGTTGAACTCGTCGGCATGGCGAATGACGGCCAACATCAGCACGCTTGCGGCGCCGGCGCTCATGGCGCCCACCACGAACAGCACGGGCAGCAGCGCGTTGTTCCACAGCGGGTAGGTCTGGCACACGCCCAGCAGCGCGCCGGTGTAGGCGGCCACGCACAGCGAGATGACAACGCCCACGATGTCAAGCCAGGTGGGAATAGGCTTTTTCATGAAGTCCATGACAACGGCCACGATGGCCACCACCATGAACAGACTCAGGAACACCACGCCCCAGGTCATGACCGACCCCCAGTTGGTAAGCAGGTAGAAGAATCGGATGGGGTTGTGCAGGCCCGCCTCGGCGTCAACCATGAGCAGCACCAAGCCGATGGCGACCGCGATGGGGGCCACGATGTGTCCGGTGCGGCGCATCGAGGTGGCGTCGGGATGGCGCCAGCCGAGGAACGCCGAAGTGATGTAGGCGCCCGCGCCCAGACCAGCGAGGAACAGGTACCATGCGATGATGGAGCCCCAGATAGGTTCGTACGTCATCTTTCATCACCTCACGTAGAAGATCTTGGACTTCGTCAGGTCGCCCGCAAGCGGCTGCGCATTCAGCTTGACGATTTCGCGCGAAATCTCGCTCTCGGGGTCGTCAAGGTCGCCGAAGGTGCGCGCGCCGGTGAGGCAGGCCTCCACGCACGAGCACATCGGGGTGCCGTCGAGTGCGCCCACGGTGCACAGGCGGCACTTCTCGGCCACGCCGGTGACCTTGTTGTGCACGCGCACCTGGTAGGGGCAGGCGGTCATGCAGTACTTGCAGCCGATGCAGCGGCTTTCGTCAACGCGCACGATGCCGCCCTCTTCGATGTGCGTCGCACCGGTGGGGCACACCTTGGCGCACGGCGCATCCTCGCAGTGCATGCACTGGATGGGCACGGTCTCGATGCCCACGACGGGCAGCTTGCCGGTCTCTTTTTCCTCGTAGCGAATGTAGTCGATATCGGCGGCGAGGCCGTTCTGACGCTGGCAGGCCGTGCGGCACGCATAGCAGCCGATGCATTTGCGGGTGTTGATCAGCATTCCGTAGCGGGTCATCATGCACCTACCTTCTTAACCGTGACGATGGCTTCCTGCGTGCACGCTCCGCCGTATGCGGGCTCGATTCCGAAGGGCACGAAGTCCATCTGACGAAGTCCCACGCCGTACGCCGTGCGCTGGTCGGGCGACGAGCATCCGTAGTGGCTCGGCAGGTAGATGGACGTGGGCTCAATGCGCTGCGTCACGTGTACGCGCGTGCGCCCGGTGAACTCGCTGGAGGAAACCTCCACCTCGTCGTTCTCCTCGATGCCCCTCTGCGCCGCCACGTCGGCGTTCATCCAGATGCGCTCCAGGCCGTACTTCTTGGTGATTTCCATCAGCGGCTCGATGTTGGCCGTCTGAGTGTGCGTGTGGATGGCCTGCTTGCCGCCGATCAGGCGGAACTCGCCGTCGCCGGGCGTCGTGCGCGGCTCCAGCCATTCGGGGGAGGCGGGCAGCCCCGCGGCCACGCAGGCGTCGCTGGTGAACTGGATCTTGCCGGTGGGCGTGCCCCACACGGTCTTGGGGCCGTAGGCCACCTTGATGTCGGGGAAGGTGATAGTGCCCTTCTCCTGCAGTTCGGCCAGGCTGATGCCCAGCGTCTGCAGCTGTGCGTCGGCAAGCTCATCGATGGTGAAGTTGAAATACTCGCCCACGCCGCATGCCTCGGCAAGGCCGGAGAAAATCTCGTCGACGGGCTTGGTGTTGGGATGCACCTTCTCGATCACGCGGTCGCGCAGACTCACCACGGGCACCTTGCCGCCCACGAACTCAGGCACTTCCAGGCGCTCGAGGTAGCTGGTGTCGGGCAGCACGTAGTCGGCGCACATGCAGGTCTCGCTCATCTGCACGTCGATGGCGACCACCAGGTCCATGGCGTCGAAGCATTCGGCCAGGTGTGCCGGGTTGGAGTAGCCGGCGGCCATGTTGGACTGGTAGGTGATCATCGCGCGCATCTTACCGTCGAGGGCGGCTTCGGCTGCAGCGAGGCAGGTGCCCATGCTGGCGGCTGCGAGCGGGTACTCGTCAGAACCCACCTTCTTGCCCTCGACCGCGGGAGGCGCCGGGAACTTCTGCGGATCGAGCGGGCCAGCAGCGGCGCCGCCGTAGAAGATGGCTCCGCCCTTTTCGCCCCAGCAGCCGAGCAGCGTGTTGAACAGGCAGATCGCGCGGCCGGTTTCGCCGGAGTTCTGGTAAGCGCAGCCGAATGCCGCGCGCCAGCTCTGCTCGATGGACGAAGCGGGGGCCGCCTCCCAGAGCTCGTTGGCCAGGCGCGTGATGGTGTCGGCCGGGATGCCGGTGATGCCCTCGGCCCAAACGGGTGTGTACTGGGGCAGCTTGGCGAACCAATCCTCATAGCCGATGGCGTTGGCCTCGACGTACTCCTTGGCGTAGGTGCCCTGGCTCACCAGGACGTTCGCCATCGCGAGCACGAGCGCGAGATCGGTGCCGGGCTTGATGGGCACCCACTCGTCGGCGAAGTGGATGGAGTTGTTGCAGCGCGGGTCCACGATGACCACATGGCAGCCGTTGTCGTGGCCCTTCATCATCGCATGCACCGAGGAAGGACGAATGCCGTCGGCGTAGGAGCGGCCGATGAACAGCACCATCTTGGCGTTCTCGATGTCGCTCGAGTAGTCGCCGGCGCCGATGGCCTGCATGAAGCCGCTGGTCTTGGACAGGTTGCAGGAAGCGCCGTGCGTGTACACGTTGGGACTGCCCAGGGCGGTCATGAAGCGCGGGCAGTAGAAGCTGCCGGACGGGCGCGGGTCGTGGACGAGCGAGATGGCCTCGGGGCCGGACTCGTCGATGATGGCGGTGAGCTTTTCGCCGATCTCTTGGAAGGCCTGCTCCCAGCTGATGGCCTCGAACTCGCCGGCTTCGTTCTTCTTGAGCGGATCGGTCAGGCGATCCTCGGAATAGGCGATGGCGGCGTAGCCGTAGCCGCGGGCACACAGGGTGCCCTCGCAGTACGGATGGTCAGGGTCGCCGATCATCTTGCCCAGACGGCCGTCGGTCACGTATCCCGTGAATCCGCATTTGGACGAACAGGAGTTACACAGCGAGTGCGCGGTGGTTTCCTGGCCGCCTCCCGCCTCGTCGGCGTGCGCCTGCTCCCAGGCGTTGAAGCTTACAAAGCCGCCCCCTGCGGCAAGCGCCGCGGCGGCACCGCTGCGGGCCAGAAAGCTTCGCCTGGTTATTGCGTGCTTCGACATGGTATCCCCCTTCTTGGTTACTCGTCGGTCAAGCCAAGGTGAAAAAGCGCAGCGCTTGGTCGTGCGCTTGATTCCAAAAGTGTCCCGCGTTGCGTGAAGCGCGCGGTGTGCCGGTGCGATTCGGCTTTCTGCCGCGAGTGGTGCGTCCTCGGGCCTCGCGGCCGGCGTTACGCCGATGCGGCTGAGGCGCTGGCCAGAGCCTCCTGGCGGGCGCGGATGCCGATAAGCGCATCGACGAGCGCCAGATAGAACAACCCCTCGTCGCCTAGCGCCATCAGTTTCGTGCGATACGATCCGAGCCAGGCGAGGCGCTCGATGCAGAAGGTCTGCGCTTCGGCGGCCATCCCCGCCTCCAGCATCGTGGCGATGAGGTCGAGCTCGATGGCAAGGTGGTCAGGCGTGGAGGCGAACTCGTCGGGAATCAGGATTCCCATGGAGCGCGTGAGGTCGCGCATGTACAGAGCGGCATTCCCCATATAGAGCCCCGTGCGCCCTGCGAACGGCCCGTCGCCTGGCTTGCTCCACGTGGTATAGAGCGATTCGACGGGCACCGCGGATTGCGGCAGCCCGCCCGTGAAATGGCGGGCCGAAAACGATGCCTTCTCGTCATAGGTGGGCGGGGTGAACAGGGCGCGCACTTCCGTTTCGGCGAGAAAGTCGGAGAGGGGCTCGCCGCGGCGCGCGCGTCCTATAGGGGGAAGCGTTGCGCCCAGAGGCCTCTCGTCCTGAAGGAGGCTGCGGGCGCCGGAGAGGAAATCGGACCACGAGGCATCGGCGCGGATGGCGTTCCATTCGTCGCGCTCGACCGGGGCGAAGCAGCATGCGAACGTCGCGAACGTCATGGCATCGTTCATCATCGTGACCCCCTTTTGGCATCTGTTAATCCCTTTGATACCGCGAGTATGGCGCATGACACGTGGTTGTCTGTCCTCTCCTTGGGATGAATTTTTCCCATAAAATCCCAGGTCGGAAATGTCATCTCCTCTTTCATCTCAAACAGATGACACGATATGCGAGACATGCGCTATCATTAACAAGCTTTATTTCGCGCACGATGGGACATCGGCGGCGCTTAGGTGCCGGCGAGTGCGTGCGCAGTGTTTTTTCAGAGGGGGCGTCCTGATGGGCGAAGGGGCTATGCGCATTGCGGAAACATTTCGGCAGTATTCTTCGCTTGCTCCGGGAATCGTAGGTCTCGCGTGCGCTCGCGCCGGCATTGTGGTTTCGGCGGCGGGCAGCTATCTCAACACCGACGAAGGCGTATTCACCGACGGCGCGATGGCGCTGGTGTTCGTGTTCTTTTTCGCGATGGCAGCGGTTCTGTTCAAAACGCGTTTCGTGTTTCAGAAGCGTTTGATTAATGTGATTGCGCATGTGGCGGTGGCGCTCGAATTCGCGGGCGTGTTGATCATGGGCATGCTTCGCGCAACGGGCAATTGCACGTTCCCCTCGCGGTTTACGCTTTCCGCGCTTGTGAGCGCGGCTGGCATGGTGGCAATCGCCTATTGGCTGCGCCGGGCACGCGGCGCGAGTATGTCCACCGCGGCGGTGCTCGTGTTCTCGGCGATTTTCCTGAGCGAGGTCGTCGTATTCGCGACGGTGTTCCTTCCCGATGGGGTGCGCTGTCTTGCCGTGGCGCCTCTGGTGATAGCCCAGATTGGCTGCATCCACTGGGCGCGGCATCGGGGCAACGCCTCGGATCTTCCCACGCCCACGCGCGCAGACGACTATTTCGCCGTCATGACGACAGGCGCTACCAATCGCCGCTTTCTTGCCGCATGCGTTGTGGGTATCGTCGCCGTTTCGCTGGTTATCGGCTTTTTGCGCGGGTTCCCCGACGGCAATCCGGTTCCGTTCTGCATGCACACACGCATCGCGTGCTTCCTGCTGACCGAAGCGGCGTGCGTGGCGTTCGTCGTTGCGACGCTGCGCCAGCGCACGCGCGTCATGACGGTGGGCATCTGGGTGGTCATGCAGTTTTTGGCGGCGTTCACGCTGGTGCTGTACACGGCGTTTCCGGGGCATCTGGATGTGGGCGCCATCACGGCGACGCTGCTCAACACGCTCATGGGCGCGTTCGCGTATTACATCGTGCTCGCGTTCATGTCGTCGGGTTGGCGCGATCCGTTCTATTACGCCATCACCATTTGGGGCACGTGGGTGTTCTCGCGAGCGATCGGACGGTTCGTCCTGCTCAACGTGATGCCCATGGGGCACAGCCATTTCACGGGTACGGTCATTAGCCTGATGCTGCTGGTGGCCACGCAGGTGGTGTTCATCAAGCTTATCGAGGTTGCAGAATTCGCGGTGCGCTACGGCGGTGCTAATTCCATTGCTGGCGGTCGTCGCGGATCCTTGCTGGCAGGGGGTGCGGCTCTCGCCGCCAATGGCGATGCTGCGGACGAAAGCGCTGCGAATAACGCAGGTGAACCTTTGAATGCTGTGGCGGTTCCCGGCCACGATGGCAATGCTGCTGGTGTGACGTGGGAGGACACGCGTCACGAAACGCAATGGACGGGCGATATGAATGCGCCGAAGCCCAGTAGGCTGGAGCGTCTGCTGGGTCTTGATAATGATTCGGCCGTCGCCGACGTGCAGAGCGCCGTCATGCGCCATCATGCGCAGAGGATGGGCGAGCAGTTCCTGCTGTCCGAGCGCGAGGTTGAGGTGCTGGCGTTGTACGCGTCCGGCATGACGCAGAAACGCGTGGCCGAAGAGCTGCATATTTCGCAGACCACGGCGCATACCCACATCGGCCGCATCTACACCAAGACGGGGCTGCATTCGCGTCAGGAGATCCTCGACTACTTCAAGCAGTACGCCGACGCGTGAGGCTAACGGTTGCTGTCTGCGGATATATTCGCTGGCAGTTTTGCGGAGTATGTTATCCAAATATCGCGAATGGAGGTCGGCTACGTCAATTTTCTTAAGTATGTAATCCTTTTTCAGGCCGTATTTTTGAATAACATATCCAATAACGGAGTTTGCGCTTGGGAGGATAGGGCATTTTCCCTGGTGAGGAGTGTGTAGCCGGCTCATTTTGTGGATACGAGCGATTTGCTAGCCCAAAAAAGATTCGAAATGGATTACATACTCGGGAAAACTGACGGGACGCCTCTCGCGGACCACAAAACGGATTACATACTCTCTTTTTCTGCCAAGATTCCCAGGCGTCTGAGTTCGGCGATCCATAAAGCGGCGATTTGCGCATGGCCTTGCTTGTTGGGATGTAGGTCGTCTTCGACGTCGTAGGCGGGACCACCTGCGGCTGCGGCAAGGTCAGCGACATCCGCTCCGCATTCGGCGGCCACAAAGCGGATGCGTTCGTTGAATTCATCAAGAGGGGTCAGATATGACCACTTCTCGTCGAATGACCAGGTGGGGTCAAACGCCTTGCGAGGTTTAAGCACGGTGCCGCACACGATGTGAGCGTTAGGGTAGTTCGCCTGCATACGGCGGAGCATGGTGGCGTAGGCCTCGCGGAACGTGGGCTCTTCGGGCGATTCGGCATAATTTCGGTCGCACGGCACCGCGAACCCGAAATCGTTCACGCCGATATACACCAGAATGATATCGGGGCTGATGGTTGCTGCGGCGTCCGGATTGGACGGCGCTCCGAAGGCGGTCTTTCCCAATGCGCTCGTGCGATCGATGCCGCTTGCGCAGGGGAATTCCTCGCCCGTCACTTGGCTTCCCGAGTAAGAGTTGTTCACTAGCAGCTGAGCGTCCAGCGCCTCGATTACCTGCATCCACCAGGTGTCGCGCACCGATTCCAGATTGTTGATTGCCCGCTTCTCGGCGGTGTAGTACAACTCGTGCCCCTCGGGGATGAATCCTTCGTAAGTGGAGATTGAATCGCCCATGATGGATATGTTCACGCTGGTTCCTTACGTCGGCATACAGACATCACCGCTCATTGTGCCATGTTTGTGCACTATTTCGCGGGCGAAAACGTGAATGACGCCATTGTCAAAGGAAATAAGTTCGCGCAACCTCATGGTATCGTCTGGGCGACATCATATAAAAGTGCTTTGCGGTTGCTGTGGCACAACGCTTCGTTGCTGGACCTTTTACGATTGGCGTACGGGCGCGTTGTCGATATACGCGAGCAAAGTGGCTCAATCGGTCGCTCGGCATCTGATTTGCGATGACTTTATTGTGAAGTCACTTTATAATGGAGGCATGAACCGCGATGACCTCAAGGCGAGATGTGGTGAAATACTTTAAAGATAGGGGCTTCTGGTCTGTGGGAGGAACCAAGCATGAGAAGTTTACTAATGGGAGCGTCACCATTCTGATTAAGCGCCATAGGGAAATCGAGGACGAGGTGTTTTATCGCCTGAAAAAGCAAGCAGGTCTTAAATGAGCATCGGCAACGTAAGGAACGGGGGCCGTTATGCAACGTACCTATGAATTCGAACTGTGGCGCGGGGAACGACAGTGGATCATTGCATCGTTTGATCTTCCAGAAGCCATAACGCAGGGCGAAGACGTCCAAGACGCATGCGAATCAGCGGCGGATGTGCTGCGCGAGGTGTCGCGTGATGCGATGATGCGCGGCATGTCGTTGCCCTCTCCCACATTTGAGAACGAGCCGCGCAATGGCGGAATTCGCGTTATCGTATCGGTGGAAATTGGTCTGGACGAGGTGGCAAAAGTTTCCGCCACTGAGGCGGCTCGGTTGCTCGGGGTCTCGCGGAGCAGAGTGACCGCCATGATTGCGAGCCGCCATTTGGATGGATGGCGCGAAGGGCGCAACACGTGGGTGACGTGCGCGAGTATTGAAGCGCGTCTGGCTGACGCTCCGACTCCGGGTCGTCCAAGGAAAGAGGAAATGGCGTAAAAAGAGGGAGCCGAAGCTCCCTCGTTCATGCTTGGATGTGGGCCAGCTTCCTGGCGTTCTGGATGTTTGCTTCGATGGCGTTACGCCAGTCCCAGCCAAATTTGGAACTTAGGCAGGTATCCCATCACGAAGATGACCACCATCAGCACGGGGATGCAGTACTTGATCCACACGTAGCTCCACGAGGCGAACTTCATTCCCTTGCCGGCATCGGCCTCGTTGATGAAGTTCTTCCAACCCCAGCCGTAGCGGCTCGTGCAGAAGATCACGTAGAACAGGCCACCCAGCGGCAGGATGTTGTTGGACACGATGAAGTCCTCGAGGCTCTGGATGTCGCCGATGCCCGGCACCTGGAAGCCCGACCACAGGTTGAAGCCCAGGATGCAGGGGATGGACAGCACGATGATGCCTACGGCGTTGATGGCAACGGCGCGGCGGCGCGACACGTTCCACTGGTCCATGGTGAACGCGATGATGTTCTCGAACACGCCGATGACGGTTGACAGCGCCGCGAAGCTCATGAATACGAAGAACAGCGCACCCCAAAGCTGGCCCAGCCACATCTGGTTGAACACGCTGGGCAGCGTGACAAACACCAGGTTGGGGCCGGAATCGGGGTTCACGCCAAAGGCGAAGCACGCGGGGAAGATGATGAGGCCCGCAAGCAACGAAATCATGGTGGAAAGCCCTGCCACGCTCACGGCCTCGCCGGTCAGGCGACGGTCGCGGTCGATGTAGCTGCCGAAGATGGCCATGCCGGACGCGCCGATAGACAAGGTGAAGAATGCCTGGCCCATGGCGGCGTACACCGCATCGCCGAAGCCGTTCTCGATCATCTTGCCGAAGTCGGGCATCAGGTAGAACCTCAGGCCCTCGCCAGAGCCGGGAAGTAGCACGGAATTGACCGCCAGGATAACGATCGCCACGAACAGGCATGCCATCATCACGCTGGTGATGCGCTCCACTCCTTTCTGCAGGCCCATGCCGCAGATGCCGAAGCCAATGACGCAGATGAGCAGCATCCAGAGGAACATCTGCAGCGGATCGGCCTGCATGGCGGCGAACACCTCGCCGGTGGCGTCGGGCGCCACGCCGTTGAGCTCGCCGGCGGCGGTCTTGAACGCGTAGGCCACCATCCAGCCGGCCACGGTGGTGTAGAACATCATGAGGATATAGTTGCCCGCGAACGCGAACCACTTATACCAGTGCCACTTGGTGCCTTTGGGTTCCAGGATGTCGAAGCTGCGCGCACAGCTTTTCTGACTGGCGCGGCCGACGGCAAACTCCATGACCAGGATGGGCAAGCCCAGGATGGCCAAAAACACCAAGTACAACAGCACGAATGCCGCACCGCCGTACTCGCCGGTCACATAGGGGAAACGCCACACGTTGCCCAGGCCGATGGCGCAGCCTGCGGAAATAAGGATGAACCCGATGCGCGAGGCGAACTTCTCGCGCGGCTGGCCAGCGCCGCCTTGCGTAGCGGGGGAGGAATTGTCGCTCATGTCCATAACTCCAGAAACTCTTATTGCTGACGTTCAAGCGAATCGTCTTTCCGGCTTCTGCTCCGGTTTGGCGTTGCGCCATGCACAAGCGCAAGCCGGAAAGGCGGCACAAACGACACATTATAGGTCATTCGCCGCGTTCTCGTGCCGCTATGCTAGACTAAAGCGGTTTCAATTCCTCGTTAACAAGGAGCGTCGCATGGATAAAGCGATCATCACCGTGGTCGGGCAGGACACCGTAGGCATCATTGCACGCGTGTGCACGTATCTCGCCGACCACAAGGTCAACGTGCTCGATATCTCGCAGACCATCATCGATGGGTTCTTCAACATGATGATGATTGTGGACGTTGCGGCGGCCGACAAGGATTTCGGCGCCGTGGTGGAAGACCTCGAGCAGCTTGGCGACCAGATTGGTGTGCGCATTCGCTGCCAGAAGTCTGAAATATTCGAAAAGATGCATCGCATTTAGGGTTTCGCTGGGGAGGCGGAGAGGCCCCGGCGCACCCGCAATGCTACCGCTCGCTTTGCTCGCTATGCGCATTGCTCCGGTGGCCCGTTTTTGACGAATTTGAGCCACCGAGTGTCGCCGGGGACCTCTCCGCCTCCCCGGCGAAACCCTCGCATGCGCATGTCATTCCGATGAAAGGTATCCTCCGATGATCAACATTATGGAGGTCCATGAGACCAATAAGATGATCGAGCAGGAAAAGCTCGATGTGCGTACCATCACCATGGGCATCAGCCTGCTCGACTGTGTGAGCAATGATGTAGATGAGCTGTGCGACAATATTTACCGCAAGATTACCACCTATGCGAAAGACCTGGTGGTGACGGGTGATGCCATCGAACGTGACTACGGCATCCCCATCGTGAACAAGCGCATCACCGTGACGCCTATTTCGCTGGTGGGCGCCTCGGCGTGCAAGACGAGCGAGGATTTCGTCAAAATTGCCCATGCTCTCGATCGCGCGGGCAAAGAGGTGGGCGTCGATCTGCTGGGTGGCTATTCGGCGCTGGTGAACAAGGCCATGACCCCGGCGGAGGAGCTGCTCATCCGCTCGCTGCCGCAGGCGCTTTCCGAGACCGATATCGTGTGCTCCAGCGTGAACGTGGGCTCCACCAAGACGGGCATCGACATGAATGCCGTCGAGCTTCTGGGTCATGTGGTCAAGGATATCGCCGCTGCTACCGCCGATAACGACTCCTATGGCTGCGTGAAGTTCGTGGCCTTCTGCAACGTGCCCGACGACAATCCGTTCATGGCCGGCGGCTTCCACGGCGTGACCGAGGGCGACGCCGTGATTAACGTGGGCGTTTCCGGCCCCGGCGTGGTGAGCCGCGCGCTGGACGAGGCCAAGGGCAAGGATTTCGAGTTCCTGTGCGAGACCATCAAGCGCACCGCGTTCAAAATTACGCGTGTGGGCCAGCTGGTGGCGCAGGAGGCAAGTCGTAGGCTGGGCACCCCGTTCGGCATCATCGACCTGTCGCTGGCGCCCACGCCGGCCGAGGGCGACTCCGTGGGCGAGGTGCTGGAGAAGATTGGCCTTTCCCAGGTGGGCGCGCCCGGCACCACGGCGGCGCTCGCCATGCTGAACGACCAGGTGAAGAAGGGCGGCATCATGGCGTCGTCCTACGTGGGCGGTCTTTCCGGCGCGTTCATTCCCGTGTCCGAGGACAAGAACATGATCGAGGCGGCTGCTAACGGGTGCCTGACCATTGAGAAGCTTGAGGCTATGACCTGCGTTTGCAGCGTGGGCCTGGACATGATCGCGGTGCCGGGTGACACGAGCGCTGCCACCATCAGCGGCATCATTGCCGACGAGGCCGCCATCGGTATGGTGAACCAGAAGACCACCGCGGTGCGCATCATCCCCGTGGCGGGCAAGGGCGTGGGCGAGATGGCCCACTTCGGCGGTCTCATGGGATACGCGCCTATCATGCCGGTGAACCAGGCAAGCTGCGAGGCGTTTGTCACCCGTGGCGGACGAATTCCCGCGCCTATTCATTCGTTTAAGAACTAGGATTCTTTCAGAATGTATAAGCGTAAAAAATAGTAAGTATCTTTTTACTACTAAAGGCGAGTCGACTTTCGGACTCGCCTTTATCAATGGAGGGCAAAGCATGGCATCTCAAAATACGCAGGCAATCGGGGTTCGTTTGTTCACATCTTCCGATGTTCCCGCGATGCGCGAGATTTGGAATCAGGTCGTCATAGATGGGCGCGCGTTCCCGCAAGAAGACGTGCTCGCCAGCGACGCCGAGGCGGAGGAGTTTTTTGCGTCGCAGACGGAGACCGCTGTGGCTGTGCAAGATGGCGAGGTCCTGGGCCTCTACATCCTGCACCCCAACAATATCGGGCGTTGCGGGCATATTGCCAACGCGAGTTATGCCGTGGCGCGGGAGGCGCGCGGCAAACACGTGGGCGCGGCGCTCGTGACCGACTCTCTCCATCGCGCCAAGGCATGCGGTTTCCGCGTGCTGCAGTTCAACGCCGTGGTTGCGTCCAATGCGTCGGCGCTCCACCTTTATGAGAAGATTGGCTTCACACGCTTGGGCGCCATTCCCGGCGGCTTCCGCAATATCAACGGCGAATACGAAGACATCTACCCGCACTACTATGATCTGACTACGCTCTAGTGGAATCTTCTTTTTCTCACATTTGCTCACATTTTCTAACATGATACATTGTGAGAAAGAAGGCGCCCATTCATGCAACGGGGTATTCATGCGCGTGCCTGCGTGGGAGGCGCAGTCTATCACCGCTGATTCAATGGCAGGCAGGAGGCTTCGATGCCCTATATCCAAATTGATTCGCTTGATGACCCGCGTTTGGATGCGTATGCGCGTCTGACTGAGGCGCAGTTGCGCAATAAGCTGGAGCCCGAGAAGGGAATCTTCATCGCCGAGAGCATCAAGGTGATTGACCGTGCGCTCGAAGGCGGCATGGTGCCCGTGTCGGTTCTGATGACGCCACATTGGCTGGATGCGGCTGCCGACGTGGTGACGCGCATTGAAGCGGCGGGCGTTGCGGCAAAGGCCAACGAAAGGACCGGGGCGGCCGCGGGATTCGGCAGCATTGAGGAAAGCGATGAGGCAAAGGGGACCGGCAACGCTGAAGGGGGCCACGCGGTCGAAGGCGCGAGCGGCGTCGAAAGCGCCCGGGGTGCGGCCGACGACGGAGTGCCCATATTCGTGGCGCCCGAAGACGAGCTCAAAAAGCTCACGGGTTTCGCGCTTACGCGAGGCATTCTGTGCGCCATGCGCCGTCCGCAGCTGCCGAGTGCGGAGGAGCTCATCGATCAAATCGCGCGCGAAAAGTCTGCCGCGATGGGTTGTGCGCCGGAAGATGTGCGTCTGCGCGTGGCTGTGCTGGAGGGTATTGTCGACCACACCAATGTGGGTGCTATTTTCCGCTCTACCGCCGCGTTGGGTGTGGATGCGGTGCTGGTCACGCCTACGTGCTGCGATCCGTTGTATCGTCGTGCAGTGCGCGTGAGCATGGGCACGGTGTTCCAGGTGCCGTGGACGCGCATCGGCGAGAATGTGCACGAATGGCCGGCGGCAGGGCTTGAGCGCCTGCATGCGCTGGGTTTCAAGACGGCAGCCATGGCGCTTTCTGATGACTCAATTCCCCTGGGTGCGTCGCAACTTGCTGCATGTAAC
This sequence comes from uncultured Slackia sp., assembly GCF_944321625.1. Classification (GTDB taxonomy): domain Bacteria; phylum Actinomycetota; class Coriobacteriia; order Coriobacteriales; family Eggerthellaceae; genus Slackia. The sequence goes on along the minus strand of NZ_CALUMA010000047.1, from coordinate 123,313 downwards.
CGTCTGGCGCTGGTCTTCGGAACCGAAGGCGATGGCCTGGCGCAGCAAACCATCGCCGGCTGCGATTACACGGTACGCATTCCCATGAAGCACCACGTGGACAGCCTTAATGTTGCGGCCGCCAGCGCGGTGGCATTCTGGGAACTCTGTGGTTGTGAAGAGATAGTAAGTATCTAATGGAGACTACCAATCAAAAAGAATGTATAGATAAAGCAGCGTCTCAGGCGAGCGAATTCAACGTCGACGATTTGAAAGAGGCCCAGCGTCAAATCGATTCCATTCTCCATAAGCTGCGTGCGACGATTGTCACGTTGGAATCGAAAGGCCATCCCGAACGCTATAAGTCGCAGATCACGCTCGCCAAGCGTCGCATCAAGGCGCTTGAGATCGCGAATGAGCTGATAGAGCGCGAGCTAGAAAAGGAATATACCCATGCATAGAATCATGTTTGTGTGCCACGGCAATATTTGCAGGTCAACTATGGCGGAGTTCGTCATGAAAGACCTGGTGGCAAAGGCGGGACGGGCCGATGAGTTCGTTATTGCCAGCTCTGCCACCAGTACCGAGGAAATCGGTATGCCCGTGTATCCGGGCACCAAGAAGGTGCTGCGCGCCCACGGCATTTCCAGCGACGGCAAGCGCGCGGTGCAGCTGCGCGCGGATGACTACGACAAATACGACCTGTTCGTGGGTATGGATTCCGCCAATATCCGCAACATACGCCGCATGTTAGGCGGCGATCCGGCGAGCAAGGTGCATAAGCTGCTCGAATTCCCCGAGGGAGTGCCAACTGATGCCGCGTCCGATGTGGCCGACCCCTGGTACACCCGCGATTTCGACACCACTTACGACGACGTGCTCCGCGGCTGCACGGCGCTGCTCGAAGCGCTTTCGTCTGCAAGAGAATAAAGCGACCTTCGTTCTTCCACTGGAGGTTTCTCCATCTTTCGCAACATTTAGTCAACGGCACTTAGATTTTCTGCAAAAGGGGTTGAATCCCAAAGGCTGGGTGCTAGTATAGCCAACTGTTAGCACTCGATGGGTTTGAGTGCTAGCACTCAGAAGCCGCGACGAACAATCGCATGCGTCTTTAAATGCGATGCTCGTTGCGCACGACCGCAAGGTAATAAAAGGCAACAGGGAAAGGACATTCCATGAATCTCAAGCCTTTGGGAGATCGCGTTATCGTCAAGCGCGACGAAGCTGAAACCACCACCGCGTCGGGCCTCATCCTGGCCTCCACCAGCAAAGAGAAGCCACAGAGCGGCATCGTGCTGGCTGTGGGCGAGGGCAAGCTGGACAAGGACGGCAATCTGATTCCCATGCCGGTCAAGGAGGGCGACCGCGTGCTGTACGGCAAGTACGGCGGAACCGAAATCACCGTCGAGGGCGAGGAAGTGCTCATCCTGCGTGCCGACGATCTGTTTGCGGTTTACACCGACTAACGTTGCGATTGCGAAGCGCTCGCGGCTCCAAATCGTGGCTGAAGCGATGACGATTCGCAAGTAAGAGCTGATTTGTAATCAGTGTTCACTTAGTAAGCTAGTTTCCGAAAGGAAGTTTAAGAACATGGCTAAGGAAATCAAATTCCAGTCTGAAGCCCGCAGCGGTCTTGCCGCCGGTGTTTCCAAGCTTGCTGACGCCGTCAAGGTGACGCTTGGCCCCAAGGGCCGTTACGTCGCCCTCGAGCGCAGCTACGGCGCTCCCACCATCACCAACGACGGCGTGACTGTCGCTAAGGAGATCGAGCTGGAGGATCCCGTGGAGAACATGGGTGCCCAGCTGGTGCGCGAGGCTGCCACTAAGACCAACGACGGCGCGGGCGACGGCACCACCACCGCCACGCTGCTCACCGATGTCATCGTGAACGAGGGCCTGCGCAACGTGACCGCTGGTGCCAATCCGCTGGCCGTGCGTCGCGGCATCGAGAAGGCCACTGAGGCCATCGTTGCCCAGATCAAGGCTGATGCTATCCCTGTGTCTGGCAAGGAGCAGATTGCTGCCGTCGGCACCATTTCCGCTGGTGACGAGTCCATCGGCAACAACATCGCCGAGGCTATGCAGATCGTAGGCACCGAGGGCGTCATCTCCGTCGAGGATTCCCAGACCTCCTTCGGTGTGTCCATCGAGACCGTTGAGGGCATGCAGTTCGACAAGGGCTACGTGTCGCCCTACATGGCCACCGACATGGAGCGCATGGAGGCCGTGCTGAAGGATCCCTTCATCTTGATCACCGACCAGAAGATCACCTCCATCCAGGATTTGCTGCCGCTGCTGGAGAGCATCAACCGCTCCGGCCGCCCGCTGCTGATCATCGCTGAAGACATCGAGGGCGAGGCCTTGGCCACCATCCTGCTGAACAAGCTGCGCGGCATCCTCAATGTGGTCGCCGTGAAGGCCCCTGGCTTCGGCGATCGCCGCAAGCGCATGCTGGAGGATATCGCTATCGTCACCGGCGCTCAGGTTGTCACGCCTGACTTCGGCATGACGCTGGCCGATGCCACCATCGACATGCTGGGCACCGCTAAGACCGTCAAGGTCACCAAGGATGACACCACCATCGTCGACGGCGCTGGCGACAGCAAGGCGATTGACGATCGTATCGATCAGATCAAGGCCGAGATCGAGAACTCCGACTCCGAGTTCGATCGCGAGAAGCTGCATGAGCGCCTGGCCAAGCTCAAGGGCGGTGTTGCGGTTCTGCGCGTGGGCGCTGCCACCGAGGCTGAGCTCAAAGAGAAGAAGAGCCGCATCGAGGACGCTCTGCAGGCAACCCGCGCGGCTGTCGAGGAGGGCATCGTTGCTGGCGGCGGCGTGGCTCTGCTGCACGCGCTGCCCGCTCTGGATGGCGTAGAGTGCGCGAACCATGACGAGGAAGTTGGCGTTGCCATCATCCGCAAGGCCATGGAGGCGCCGCTGCGCACCATCGCCCAGAACGCTGGCTTCGAGGGCTCTGTCGTGGTTGAGAAGGTCAAGGGCATGGCGAAGGGCGAAGGTCTGAACTGCGCCAACGGCGAGTTTGGCGACATGATTGCCATGGGCGTGTCTGACCCGGTGAAGGTCACCCGCACCGCTCTGCAGGCTGCCGTTTCCGTGGCTGGCCTGATCCTCATCACCGAGGCGACCGTCAACGAGATTCCCAAGGAGGGTCCGGATCTGTCCGCCCTCGCGGGTGCCGGTGCCGGCGGCATGATGTAATGCGTTTGCATTAACCATAGAGCAACGCCATTCAAGGCGGCGGCCATTCGGTCGCCGCCTTGTTGTTTGGCGGCAAAACGCATGCGATTCTGCGTTGTTCCGCATCGTGGAACACCCGTGCCGTACGGCGGTTTGGGGGCGTTGTGGGGCGTCTTGCGGCTCTTTAAACTTCGGGTCATACAAGCCCGCAGGGAGGCGGGCGGGGTAACGCGCCAGATGCTTGAACGCAAGCGAGGGGCGTGCCAAGCCGCAGAGATATTGCGGTTCTGGGGTTTGGCGAAGCTCTCAGTGCGTTGGTTCCGACGCGAAGCTCAAGACCCAAAGGTTAGGGGGACGTCATGACCGCGATGCAATCAATGAAGTCGGAATCCACTATGGAAAAGGGGCTGTCACGCCGTGGGTTTGTGACTGCTGCCGCAATGGGGCTGGCGGGGGTAGCGGCCGCAGGGCTGGCAGGATGCTCTCCAAGCCAAGCGGGCGAGAAGGCCTCTTCTTCCGCATCCACGGGATCGAGCGTGCCTTCTTCGTGGGATGGCGAATACGATGTCGTTGTGTGCGGAGGCGGCGGCAGCGGGCTTACTGCGGCGTATTCTGCGCTTGAGAATGGGGCGTCGAGCGTGCTGGTGCTTGAAAAGGCCGGCACCACGGGCGGAACAACCGCTCTTGCAGAAGGCGCCATTCAAGCAAGTGGCACCACATGGCAAAAAGAAATCGCTGGCGTGACCGATGACAGCCCGGAGCTTCATAAGAATTTTTGGATGACCGACGGCGAGGGACTTGTCAAAGAGGAACTTGTGCAATGCATGGCTGACAATGCGGCCGATAATCTGCAGTGGATGGCCGACAACTTCAATATCACTTTCTCGAACGTGTTCGGATGCTATCCCACGCCCTATATGAAAGACGAATACATGCGTGATCGCATCCATCTGATTACTGACGCATCCGACGAAACGAAGACCGGAGGCGTGGTGTGGGCCACCAATGCCCTTGCCGCCGTGCAGGAAAAGGGAGGTGAGGTGCAAACCGATACGGAAGTGGTTGACATTTACCAAGACGAAAACGGCACGGTTGTAGGCGTTGCCACCAAAGACGGCAAGAACTACAAGGCAAACAAGGGCGTTGTGCTGGCAATGGGATCAATTGACCACAACGAAGACATGGCATTCAAGTATGACCAGCAGCAGTATTGGGATATCAAGACGCAGGCCGTTGCTACTGCCGCAACCAATACAGGCGACGGCATTCGCATCGGAATGGCGCACGGCGCCGATACGGCGTTCCATGGCGCCGTCGACCTAATACTCCAAACCTGGAGCTACACCAACAACCAGAACCCCGAAATCCCCTATATCCTGATCGATATGCGTGGCAACCGATTCGTGCGCGAGGATACCACGTACGCCTTCCATTGCCGCGCGATGTTCAACGCCGCTATGGCCCAGGGCGGCATGGATGGGTGCACGTACATGCTCATGGACAACAAAATGCTGACGTCGGACGCTAAATGCTCCTGGTCTGATAACGCATCGGACGGCGCGGATGCTCGCAAGGCGGCGCTTGATGACGGGAGCCTGGTGCAGGCCGACTCGCTTGACGAGCTTGCGAAGGCGCTGGGCATGCCCGCATCCAATCTCAAAGCTACGGTCGAATCGTGGAATGCCGCTTGTAAGGCTGGGGAAGATGCCGCTTTCGGGCGCGTTGTCCAGTTGACACCGCTCGATGAGGCTCCTTACTTCGCCTGGAAAACCCAGAACACCAACATTGGGTCTATTGGCGGGCTCCTGATCAATACCGATGCCGCAATTCTCGATACCGATGGGAACCCCATTCCGCATCTGTTCGGCGCCGGCGTTGACACGGCAGGGTGGATTGGGCCGTACTACCCAGGTTCCGGCACCTGCCTCCAGGGCGCGCTCAATTGGGGACGCATTGCCGGCAGGAACGCGGCGACTACGGCATAGCTGAAACAATTAATTCTACTGAGCAGTTCGATATAGGGCAAAACCGCCGGCAGCGTCCCTCCTCGCACCGGCGGTTTTGCACAATGGGCGCCGCTCGCTGACAAAGCTGCAGCGTAAAGGCTCACTCGACGTATCCCATGCGTCGCGAAATGCCCGCCGCCGCACGCATAACCTTGTGCGCCACGGCGGCAAAGTCTTCCTCGGGGAGGTCGCCGTTTGATCCGCTTACGCCTACCGCCGCAACGGCCTCGCCGCTGAAATCGAAAATGGGGGCCGCAATGCATCGGTGGTCGAATTCCGATTCCTCGCAGTCGGCCGCCCATCCGTTTCGTCTGACGGTGCGCAAATAGCGCACGAAATCCCTTCGGTTTGTAATGGTGTTGGGCGTATGGGGCTCAAATGTAAAATCGAAAAGCGCCTCCTCAAGCTCTTCAGCCGAAAGACACGACAGAAGCACCTTTCCCATTGACGAACAGTGGGCGGGATAGCGTTTTCCTACGCGGGTGAAATCTTCATCCGCTTTGCTCTCAGATTCTTTGCCGATGATGGAAACGAAGGGGCCATCGAGCACTCCCAGGTAAGCCGGAAGCTTCAGGGCGTGCTCAAGCGCAAGCAAATACGGGCGAGCTTCAACTTGAAGCTCGAGCGAATTGATGTGCCGACTCATCAGGATAAACGGTTGCGACCCTAACTCGTAAGCGCCGGAAAGAGTTTTTTCGGCATATCCGCGGGTTGCCAGGGTCTGCAAAATACGATGCGTGGTGGTTTTGCTCAGGCCCGTTTTGATCGCGAGCTCCGATACCCCAATTCCCCCATGGGAGCTTGAAAGCGCCTCAAGTACGTCCAGGGCGCGTTCGAGCGACTGCATTGTTTGTTTTTCGCGGCTGTCCATAAAAGCCCCCTTTCATGGGCCATTGACCAGTATAAACAAAACGCATCAGGGCGTATTGCCGCGGCTTTGGAATGCAACGCGCTGTTCATGGTTGGTTTCGTTGAGAAGGAGGGGCTTTGGCTTGCGCACGCTGAGCCCATGTGCGACTGCGGTCTCATGTATGGCCGGCGGGTCGCATGCGACCCGCCGGCCATGCGAGATACAGGCCCCATTCGACTACGGGCCATGCGAGGTAGCGGGCCTCATATGACCGCAGCCAATGTACGAGACTCCGGGCTCCATTCTCGCCACGCCGCATGCGACGCTGCTCGCCGTCGGCGTTCAGAAGACACCTCTTCTATAATATGCAGCGGTACTCTGCGGCGCCCATGGACGGCGCGTGCTTCATGCTTGTGCGAAGACTGACGAAAGGCATCACGATGCTCGATGCGATTCCCCTGGAAGATAAAGTGGATTACCTGTGCGGCAAAGATCCGCAGGGACCGCACCAATGTACGTTCTATGCTTTTAACACCGAGGTGGCTTTGAGCGCCTACGGGGAAGAGCGAGCGGTGTTCTCGGCCTTTTCTCGGGCGGTAGAGGCGTGCCGGCGCTACGAGCGGCTTTTCTCGCGCACGCTGCCGCATAGTGATGTGTCGCGGCTGAATGCGGCGGGTGGAGCCGCCGTGGCAATTGCGGATGAAACGTATGATTTGCTGCAAGGAAGTCTTCGCTATTGCGAGCAATCTCTTGGTTGGTTCGATATCACGGTAGGTTCGCTCACCAGCTTGTGGGATTTCCAGCGAGGCGTGATGCCTGATGCCGATGCGCTGCAAGGGCGGCTGGCGCTTGTCGATTGGCGCGGCATCGAGCTTGGTGGCGAGCCGGGCACTCGTACGGCGCGGCTCTCGCATCCTGGTGCTATGGTAGATGTGGGCGGCACGGCAAAAGGATGGATTGCCGATAGGCTCGGCGAGCTTTTGCGCGACTGCGGCGTGATGCATTTTATTATCAACCTGGGAGGCAACGTGGTGGTGGGCGGCGGTAAGCCCGACGGCAGCCCCTTTGCTGTTGGTATCCGCAATCCGCGGGACACATCCAAGATTCTCGGCGCCGTGAATTTAACGGATGGCTCAGTGGTGACGAGCGGCCTTTACGAACGCTGCTTCGAGCTGAACGGCAAGCGTTATTGTCACATTTTAGACCCGCGTACGGGCATGCCCATCCAGACCGATGTCGAAAGCGCCACCGTAGTGGCGGCAAAGAGCTTTGACTGCGATGGTTTTTCCACCACACTGTGCGCGCTGGGTATTGAGGGCGGTATCGAGTTTGCCAAAAGCCGCCCCGAAATCGCCGTCGCGATTTTCGTGGATGGACAGAATCGCCTCTTTTATTCGACGCAATAACAAGGGCGGATCATTTTTGCACAAAACAGCAACAAACGTGCGTTGTTTTCCCAGTTCATGAGAGAATAAAGCTAACAGATAAGCAACGCCGAAGGGAGGCGACCATGGATCTTGAAGATTTGCTGCCCGTCATTGTTGTTATCGCAATTTATGGCATAGGCGTGTGGCTTTGGGGCGATCCCGGTTGGCCGCTTACGGTCATCGCCAACTTCCTTGGCGATCTTGGTTTTGGCAGCGGAACCGAAGGCGGCTACCCTTGGGAGGCCGCTTCGAAGTAGGACGATTGCCTAAAGTCAGCGAACCGCATCCGCCAAGCGCCGTGGCTTTTCGCCGCGGCGCGTTCTTTTGCGTTCTGGGCGCATTTGCGTATGATGCGAAGTGGAAGGCGAATGCACGCATAGGTCGGAGGTTTGAGTATGGCGACTGCAGGCGAAGGACAATACGAGCGCTTGGACTCCCCCGAGATTACGTGTGCGAGAGAGTTCGCTCGGGCGGTTGCGGCACGGGGCGGGCGCGCGTACTTCGTGGGCGGATGCGTGCGCGATGCGATTCTGGGCCGCGATACCAAGGATCTGGATATCGAGGTTCACGGCGTTGGCCAGGAAACGCTCGAGCGGATCCTGAGCGAGTTCGGCACCGTGATGCGTGTGGGCGAATCCTTCGGCATCTATAAGCTTTTCGGCAACGATATCGACGTGGCGCTCCCGCGTACCGAGGTGTGCGTTGGCAAGGGACACCGCGACTTTGAGGTGCAAGTTGACCCAGCGCTGGGAATTAAAGAGGCTGCTCGCCGCCGCGATTTCACTATGAACGCGCTGTATCAGGACGTGCTGACGGGCGAGGTGGTTGACTGTTACGGCGGTGCGGATGATCTGCGCGCGGGCGTAATCAGGCATGTCGACGGACGCACATTTGGCGAAGATCCACTGCGCGTGTTGCGAGCCGCGCAGTTCGCCGCCCGCTTCGATATGCGCATTGATGCGTCCACCATTGAGCTCTGTCGCACCATGTCGCTTGAGCATCTGCCCCATGAGCGCATTGCCGAGGAAACCAAGAAGGCGCTCCTCAAAGCGCGGCGCCCTTCAATCTATTTCTGCATGCTTCGCGAGATGGACCAGCTCGAAGGCTGGTTCGACGAGGTGAACGCGCTCATCGGCGTGGAGCAAAACCCTTGTTTCCATCCCGAAGGGGACGTGTTCGAGCACACCATGCTCGTTCTGGACTGCGCCGCCACGCTACGCGATCAGGCAAGCTGGCCTTTGGGCCTGATGCTCGCGGCGCTGTGCCACGACATGGGCAAACCCAAAACCACGTTCAGGCTGGAGACGGGCCGCATCGTATCGTACGGCCACGAGAACGAGGGCGTCGAGGTGGCTGCGGCGTTCATGGACCGCGTGTTCCACGAGAAGCGCCTCAAGCAGTATGTGCTGAACATGGTCAAGCTGCACATGCGTCCCGGTTCGCTGCTCAACGCCAATGCGAAGCAGAAGTCGTTCACCAAGCTGTTCGACGAGAGCTGCTGTCCAGCCGATTTGTGCCTGCTGGCGCAGTCCGACTGGGAAGGCAGCACGGGCGGTGAGCCGTTTGCTACGGTGGCGGATAGGTTGGCGGGGCATCTTCATGCCTTCCAGGAACTCATGGCTCGTCCGTATGTGAAGGGCGATGACCTGATTGCCGCCGGGGTCGAGTCGGGCCCTGAGATGGGTGAGGTGCTGCGGTTCGCTCACAAGGTGCGTCTGGCGGGCGTTTCCAAAGGCGAGGCGCTCACGCAGTGCCTGGGCATGTACCGCGCGCTCCATCGCAAGGCTGAGAACCAGCGCAAGCATGCCCGCTCCGGGGAGTAGCTCTCCTGTCGTGGCCAAATTTACTGAATCATAGTTCACTGAAAAATAATTCAGTAAACCTTATTCGGTAATACTCAGTGATGGGCATGAAGCATCGTTGCGAAAGAGTCGTGCAAGAAAAGGGGCGAATCCCGAAGGATTCGCCCCCAATCTAACGATATGGTCTAGGCGCTTAATTGCCTACTTGCCAAACAACCTGGCGAAGAAGCCCTTCTTCTTGGGCTCTTCGGCTGGAGCGGGCGCGGGCTCTGCCGTAGGCGCTGCGGCCTGCTCGGCAGGTGCCGCTGCCTCTGCCTTGGCAGCCTCCGCGGTCTCGATACGCTGGCTCACCGTGGGCTTGGGCTCGGGTTTGGCTTCGGGAGCGGGCGCCTCGGCGGGCTCAGCTTCCGGCTTCACCTCAACCTCGGGGGCGGAAACCGCGGGCTTGGCCTCAGCGGCCGGAGCAGCCTTTTCCTCAGCGGCGGAGTCTGCCGGTTCATCCAGGTCGCTCATGCCACCGTCGTAATCAGCGGTGTTGGTCGTGTCGCTATCGTTTTTACCCTGATAGCCGGCGCTTTCGGATTCCATCTCCGAATCGATGGCGCTTGCGCGACGGGCGGGAACGCGCTCGTAATCCAAGGCGGCCTCGTCATCGCGTGCCTCCTCGTCAAGCGCCTCGATTTGCGTGCTCACCGCATGCATGATGAAGTCGCGGCTCGGCGCCTTCGGGGCACGCTCGGCGGCGATATAGGCCTCCTTGATCAGGTGATCCTGCGCGTCGAACGGCTTGGCGGCGAAGCTGCCGTCGGGGCGGCGCGGAACGAAGTGATACAGCTCGGTGTAGGCGCCGTTGGGCTTGAGCTCGCGCAGCTTGGCGGTGTCGGAGAGCATAGTGTTGTAGTAGTTCACAACCTTGGCGCGCAGGTCGGGATCGCTCACCGGCCAGGCGATTTCCACGCGCTTGTCCAGGTTGCGGGTCATCAGGTCGGCGCTGGACAGATAAATCTTGCGCTCGGGGTCGTCCTCGGCGCCGAACATGTAGATGCGAGAATGCTCAAGCTCGCGGCCCACCACGCTCACCACGCGGATGTTCTCAGTATGGCCGGGCACGCCGGGCACCAGGCACGAGATGCCGCGCACGAGCAGCGTTGCCTTCACGCCGGCGCGGCTGGCCTCGGCAAGCTTCTCAATGACGTCTTTGTCGGTCACCGAGTTGGTCTTCATCATGATGCCGCACGGCTTGCCAGCCTGGGCCTTGGCAATCTCCTCGTCGATGGCGGCGCAGATGTTCTGTTTGATCATGAGCGGGGCCACCCACAGGCGCTTGTAGTCATCGGCGATGGTCTCAAGCTGCATGTTGCGGAAGAACTTGGACGCGTCCATGCCGATCTGGGGATCGCAGGTAATCATGGACAGGTCGGTGTAGAGCTTGGCCGTCTTTTCGTTGTAGTTGCCGGTGCCCAGCTGCGTGATGAACTGCAGGCCGTCCTTGCCGCGGCGCGTGATGGCGCAGATCTTGGAGTGCACCTTGAAGTCGCGGAAGCCGTAGATGATATTGCATCCGGCCTGCTCAAAGCGCTGCGACCACTCGATGTTGTTGCTCTCGTCGAAACGGGCACGCAGCTCGAACAGCGCCGTGACCTCCTTGCCGTTTTCGGCGGCGGTGATCAGGGCCTCGGCCAGGCGCGACTGGCTGGCCAGGCGGTACAGCGTGATCTTGATGGAGATGACATCCGGGTCGATGGCGGCTTCCTGCAGCAGGTGCACGAACGGGTCCATGGATTCGTAGGGGTAGGAGAGCATGACATCCTTGTGCTGGACCTGCTCGATGACGCTCACGCCGCGCACCAGGCAGTCGGGCCACTGCGGGCTTGCCGGTTCATCGGTGAGCGCAGCGGCGCGCTCGGAGCCAATCAGCCCCGCCAGACCCCAGGAATAACCCATGTCAAGCGGCATGCCCACGGAGTACACCTGGTTGCGCTTGAGGCCGAGGCGCTTGCACAGGAAGCGCTCGGTGGTGTCCGAAAGCGGGCGCTCGCTCTCCAGGCGCACAGGGGCAAGGCGGCCGCGCTTCTTCAGGATGCGCTGCATGTGGCTGCGGAAATCCTCGTCGTATTCGTCGGATTCCTCGTGCATATCAAGGTCAGCGTTGCGCGTCACCTGGATCACGTTGGCGTGCTTGACCGGGTACATCTCGAAGATGTGGTCGGCCGCCATCTCAAGGGCGTGCTCCAGCAGAATGAAGGCGTAGCCGCCGTTGGGATCTTTCAGCGGAATGATGCGGTTGCAGTCGCGCGGCATGGGGATGATGCCCATGATTACGTTCTCGGCGGCCTTGGCGCGGGCTTTTGCCTTTTCGGGCTCGGCCTGGTCGTCCAAGCGCACGGCTATATAGAGCGCGCCGTTTTCCAGATGGGGGAACGGGTGCAGCGAGTTGATGATCTGCGGGGAGACGAGCGGCAGCACGTTCATCTCCATGTAGTCGTCCAGCTCTTCAAGCTGGGCGGGGGTGAGCTCGTCGGGGTAGAGTTGGTGAATGCCGGCCGCTTCGAGCTGGTGGCGCACCATGCGGAAATCCTCCGACGCTTTAGGGGTCAGCTCGCGCACGCGCGCATACACGGCATCGAGCTGCTCTGCCGGGGTCATGCCTGTTTTGCTGTCATAAACGACCTCTTTGGCGAGCTCCAGATCGAGCAGACTGCCCACACGCACCATGAAGAACTCTTCGAGATTGGAGCGCCAGATGGCGATGAACTTCATGCGCTCAAGCAGGGGCACGGCGGGATCGGTGGACTGGTCAAGCACGCGCTTATTGAACTCGAGCCACGAAAGCTCGCGGTTCTGCATGTAGGGCTTGCGGCTGGGGCGGGATTTGACCGTCTTGTTCTTGCCGTCTTTGGCTTTTTTCTCGGATTTGTCGGACGTAGCCGTTGCGGCCTTGCGGCCGCTTGCTTCGCCGCCTTCCGCCGTGGTGGTGATGTCGTCCGCCATGTGGATCCCTCCTCGAGCTCTTGCATGCGAACCGCTGAGACGTGTTGGGCTCTTGGAAGGAGCCGCGCGAACGCGGGACGCCTTGTCATGTGTACAAAAGTGATGCGACTTGCGTGTAGCCGACCACAATTTCATTATAGCGGTTGAAGTGTTTGTTTCCGCGCGCAGGCGCGCGATTCGAGGAGCGGTTACTCCATTGTTTCCGTACGTGAGGCGTCTTATCCGACATGGAGCAATTGGTGAAGGCCTCAAGGTCAAATTCGCGTAAAATAGAAAGGCACGCCAGAATGCGAGCGGCACGTCGCCGAACGCGAACGGCGGTCACGGAAGCGGCGCACGCCGAGGGAGATGCGCGTCCCCGCCGACTCAGGGGTCGTTGCGCGAGAGAAAGCAGGTAGCTCCATGCTCGAACAGGTCGATCTTTCCATCAGGACTCCCAAGGAGGAATATAAGCCCGCTTACGACGCCCTGCTGTCCAAACTTGTGGTGCTGCAGCAGAAGGCCCGCTCGGAAGGCCTGGGCCTCGTGGTGCTATTCGAGGGCTGGAAAGGTGCCGGCAAGGGCAGCCGCATTGGCGACTTGCTTCACAACCTTGACGCCCGCGCCACGCATGTGCATGTGCTCTCCAACTTCGACGAGGAGGAGGCCAAGCGCTTCCGCGACATGGGCACCGGCGTGACGGGTTTCCAACCGCTTATGCAGGAGTTCTGGGACGCCCTTGGGCCGCGCGGCGACATGACCATCTACGAGCGCGGCTGGTATACCGCGGCCGCCCGTCGTCTGCTGTATACCGACAAAGAGGACATGACGCTCACGTATCGCGCCGCTGCGGGTGAATTCGAGCGCCAGCTTGCCGCCGACGGCTACGTGATCGTGAAGTTCTTCGTGCATGTTTCCAAAGAGGCGCAGAAGAAGCGCCTGAAGGAGCTGCGCAGCAATCCTTCCACCGCGTGGCGCGTGACCGATCGCGATCTTAAGCATCTGAAAGACTACGACGAGACGTATGAGCGCTACGACGAGCTTTTGCGCATGACCGACTACGATTTCGCGCGCTGGACCATCGTCAACGGCGAGGACAAGCGTACCGCCAACCTGGTGATTGCCCAGACCATCGTTAATGCGATGGAGCGCGCACTGGAAAAGGGCGCCGATCCTGCGGCTGCTGCGGCGGCGCTCAAGGCCCAGCAGAACAGCGCCGGTCTGCTCGCTGCTACCGACCCGCGCAATCGCTCCGATGAGGAGACCGCGCGTGTGATGGAGGAGGCCCAGCGCCAGGCAGAAGAGGCGGCTGCGCTCGCTCCGCGTCATTCGCGCTTCACCATGGTTAAACATCCGCCGCGCCTGGAGGATATCGACTATTCACTGGCGCTCACGCGCGAGGAGTATCGCGAGGAGTTGAAGCGCGAGCAGAAGCGTCTGGGCGAGCTGGAGCTTGAGATGTATCTGGCGCGCGTGCCGCTGATGCTGGTGTATGAGGGTGACGATGCGGCCGGCAAGGGCGGCAGCATCAAGCGTGTGGCGCAGGCGATCGATGCGCGTGCGTACACGATCTTCCCCAGCCCGGCACCTACCAAGCCCGAGCTGATGCATCCGCATCTGTGGCGCTACTGGACGCGTCTGCCGCGTGCCGGCCATGTGGGCATTTACGATCGCAGCTGGTACGGCCGCGTGCTGGTGGAGCGCGTGGAAGGGTTCGCCAGCCCCGAGGAGTGGGGTCGCGCGTACGATGAGATCAACGAGTTCGAGCAGGAGCTCAATGCGTGGGGCGCGCTGCTGATCAAGTTCTGGGTGGCGGTTGACCGCGACGAGCAGCTGCGTCGCTTCATCGAGCGCGAGAACACGCCTGAGAAGCAGTGGAAGATCACGCCTGAGGATTGGCGCAATCGCGACAAGGCACCGCAGTACGCCTCTGCGATTAATGATATGTTCCGCCTGACCTCGACCGAGTATGCGCCGTGGACCATCCTGGAATCCACCAACAAGTACTACGCGCGCATCAAGGCGCTGAAGACCATCAACGATGCGCTCGAAAAGAGGCTGGGGAAGTAAGGGTTGCCGGGCTGATCAAGCGCGGGCCGCTGAGCAACAACGTAGTTCCAACTATCAGGGAGCCGCCTCGTGCGGCTCCTTTGTTATGGTGCACGAAAAGACAAGGAGCAACGGGAGCAGGTTCCGAAATTCTGTTCAAAGGCGAATCGAAAACCGGAAAGATTTTGACGAGAAGCAGAGTGCAAATCGGCAAGATTTTAGCAAGGTTTTAAGGTACGCCGAGAACAAAGAGCGGCAAGGTTTGTATGCCAGGATTTTCTCGTTGAGAGAAAGGGGCTGGCATATGAAACAGACGATTGCTTGTATTGAAACCCAACGCCGGGTTCCAGCGAGACTGTCCCTGGGTTCCGGCTTCTTTCGAAGAGTGGTCAAAAGGGGTAGAAACTTCTATTTGCTTATTTTAAATACGATGAGTATACTTTTCGTATACGAAAGTAATTACTGGCAGGTGGTTTAAATGGCCATCTGAGAAGGCAATCCTTTAACCGCTAATTTGATAATTTTGCCCAGGGCATTGCGTCATGGTCTATCGGAAGGGCAAATTAGGCACGCATGGCGAAATGCGATTGACTTCATTCGTATCGATTCCGATTTGGGGGATGGGTACTACATTAAAGCAATTGGGTTTGACGCTTCCAGTCGACCCATAGAGATGTCAGCGCGTGCCAGGGAATGCGGTCTGATTGTGTACCACGCGAATACTCCGTTAAGCACGCGTGCGCAAAGGGAGTTCGGCCTCAACGAGAGGGGGAGGAAATGTCTGTGGTTTCGAAGGCTGAACTGATGGAGAGGTTTGGCCTATCTGAAAAGGAAATTGAAGAGCTTGAGGCCGCGGCGGATGCTGCTGATCGAGGTGAGTGGCCTAAAGGTAAAATCACAAGAATCGGTAGGCCTTCGCTTTACGAAGAAGAGACTGAAACGGTTTCCCACAAAGAACCTAAAAGCAAGATAATCGCGTTGGATGCCAAAGCTCGCGCGCTCGGCATTTCGCGTTCTCAAGCGCTGCGTCAGGCAACGGATCTGTGGCTTATGCAGGGGTGATTCTCGTACAATTTCTCTTGCCGGAATTATTGCGTGTAGGCAACGTCGATGGTGCGGTTCATGCTGGCTTTGGGGGGTTGATGGCGCGGTTCGGGCTGCCACTCTTTCTTCTTTGTGTGCTGTCTTCTAGGGCGCGTTATAATTGCCGCGGCAAAAGGGGGACGTATGACAAAGATGGGTTACTACTTCAATCAGACGGCATGTATCGGATGCAAGACATGCCAAATCGCGTGCAAAGATAAAAATGACCTTCGTGTCGGTCTGTTGTTCAGGCACGTGCGCGACTTTGAGGTGGGGAAATATCCAAACGCTCGCGTATATCATCATTCCTCGACGTGCAACCATTGCGAATCGCCCGCATGCGTGGCGGCGTGTCCTAACGGGTCCATGTACATTGACGACGCGGATGGAACCGTGCAGCACGATTATTCGAAGTGCATCGGGTGCCAGTATTGTGTCCAGGCATGCCCCTATGGCGTGCCGACGTATGATGAGGAATTGGGCCAGGCGATTAAATGCGATGCATGTATCGAGTTGCGGGCGAACGGAGAACAACCTGCTTGCGTGGCAGCATGTCCCATGCGTGCGCTCGAATTCGGTCCTATTGCTGAACTCGAAGAGAAACACCCTGATGCCGTACGCACAATAGCTATTTTGCCTGAGCCTACGCAAACTCATCCCTGCACTATTATCGATGCTAAGAATTCTGCTCTTGACCCCGACTATGTGGAAGTGATGCTGTAGAGCACTTCGCGTCGATATGGTCAACTAAAGTGTTCCCCGTCTAGGGCTCGGAGTATTGGGGTGTTTGATTCGCTTCTTTGGTTTGTGTTACTTTCTACACAAAATGATGAGAAAGGAAGAAATACCGCCGTGCGTCGCCGTATGCGTTCTTGTCTGCTGCGATACTGATTCGGTTGTTATGACTTTAAGCTATTAAGAATTCAGAAAGATTCAGGTAAGAAACTTTCAAGGTTCGCTGCATTGGCATTAATCCACTCTGTTTTTACTCTGTATTCAGAGGCGACATCTAGGTCGCGGCGCTAAAAGCGTCAAGGGGGAACTGAATACAGAAGGGGGAAATATGAGCTATCTCGAGCGAATTCAGTCTTCCGGCATCAGTCGTAGAGGGTTCATCAAGGCAAGCGCTGCCACGGCAGCCGCTCTGTCCGTGGCAGGTATCGCCGGCTGTGCTCCCAACGATGTTGAGGAGGTCGGGGAAACGTCTGGCGTAGAGCAGCAACGCGATTTAATCTCGGGAGAATGGAAATCTGCTGCGTGCTGGCATAACTGTGGCGGTCGCTGCTTGAACAAAGTTTTGGTTAAGGATGGGGTTGTGATTCGGCAAAAGACCGACGATACTCATGACGATAGCCCCGACTATCCACAGCAGCGTGCCTGCATCCGCGGCCGTGCTCAGCGTAAGCAGATTTTCGCCGCGGACCGCATTAAATATCCGATGAAGCGCAAGAATTGGAGTCCTGATAACCCCAACGGTGAGTTGCGTGGCATCGATGAATGGGAGCGTATCAGCTGGGATGAGGCTCTTAATTACGTGGCAGAAGGCCTGAAGAGCGCCAAAGAAAAGTATGGTAACCGCTCCATTCTCGCCGAAGGAACGGAAATTGGACGTACGTTGAACCTCTTCGGCGGCTACACGTCGCGCTGGGGTACAGGATCTTTGGGCGCTTTCGCTCTTACGCCCCATCTTATTGGTACGTCCAACGGCGATGATTCTAAGGCAATTAATGACCGTCTTGATATGAAGAACTGTGATACGGTCATTATGATCGGCACCAATCCAGCATGGAGTTCTGCTGGTACGCCCGCGTATAACTTTCTTCAGGTGAAAAAGGCGGGAGCGAAATTCATCGGAGTCGATCCGTATTACAACGAGACGTATGCGCTTTTGGATGCAGAGTGGGTTCCTTGTCGTCCGAGTCAAGATACTGCGCTTCTTCTTGGAGTGGCGTATACGCTTATCACCGAAGACGAGAACGGATCCTTGATTGATCAAGATTTTCTGAATAAATATACCTTAGGTTACGATGCTGACCATATGCCCGAAGGCGCTGATCCGAAAGATAATTTCAAGGATTACGTTCTTGGCACATATGATGGGGTTCCCAAAACTCCAGAATGGGCTGCGGAGCATACGGGCGCTTCCGCTGATCAGATTCGCAATCTCGCCTATGAACTTGATCCCTCCAAAAATGTTGCTCTTCTAGCTGGCTGGGCGCCCGCTCGCACGCACAACGCTGACAATTTTGCTCAGATTCTAATGACCGTTGGAGCTATGACCGGACATATTGGTAGGTCGGGAAATATGACCGGTGTAAGCTGCCACAATCGCACCGGCAATCACGGCCCATCGCTGGTAACTCCGGGCGCAACTGAGCTTCCGGAAATTGATGTCCCCGTGGATGACTGCATTAACGACACCCAACTGTGGGATGCTGTTGTTAATGGTTCCTACAATTGGACTGGTCTTGCCCCGAATGGCAATTACACTCAGGACAAGGGCGAAGTCAGAGATATCGATATTCATGTCATTTACCATGCAAACCGAGCATTGTTGCAGACACGCGATAACATGGGTATGGGTATTGAGGCTCATCGCAAAGTTGACATGGCGGTGTGCCATACGCAGTTTTTGACAACTACTGCAAAATACTGCGACATTTTGCTTCCCTTAAATACGTATTGGGAGCGACCTGGCGGTTTCTTGACGGGCAATCGTGAGATGGCAATTGTTTACAGCCAGGTCATCGACTCAATGTATGAGACCCACTCCGATCAGTGGATAGCCCTCGAGCTCGCAAAGCTTTTGGGTGTCGACCCGAACCAGGTTTATCCAAGGTCTGAGAAGCAGCAGTTCTTTGACCAACTGCTTACTGCGACAGTGACCGATGAAGACGGTGTTACTCAGGTTCCTCTGGTAACGGTGACTCAAGAGGACATTGATTCTTGGGAGTGTGAAGGGGCACCTCAAGAAGGAAAAATTGCGTTGAACGATCTGCTAGCGCAAGGTGTGTATCAGGTGCCGCGCGCAGATGGGGATAATTACGGCTACATTGCTTACGAAGGCTTCATTAATGACCCTGAAGCCAATCCTCTTGAGGAATCCCAGAGTGGCAAATTTGAGATCTATTCTGCAGCGCTTGCCGACACTATTAACAATATGGGATACAGCGAGATTAGCCCTATTGCTAAATTTATTGAGCCTGTTGAGGGATACGAAGAGACGTTCTCTGATTTTGAGAAAAAGACGCCAGGAGAGTACCCTTATCAGGTGATAAATCCTCATTACCTTCGTCGTTCTCATACCGTTTTTGACAACATTCCCTGGCTCCGAGAAGCATGGGAAAACCCTGTTTTCATCAGTGCCGCCGATGCTGAAGCAAAGGGCGTAGCTGACGGAGATACGGTTCAGGTTACCAGTAAGCATGGAAGCACGCTGCGAAAGGTGTCGATCACGCAACGCTTGACGCCGGGTGTTATTGGTCTGCCGCATGGCGCCTGGGTGAACGTAGACGAGGAGACCAAGGTCGACAAAGCTGGTGCAGATAACTACCTGTGCGGTGGAATCAGCACTGGACAAGGTGTGTCCGGCTGGAATGGTTGTATTGCTAATTTTGAAAAATGGACCGGCGAAGAAATCCCCGATGATTCCACGTTTGTCCCGAATGACTATATCGATGAGGAATAGTGAGGAACCATGGCGAAGCAGGGTTTTTACTTCAATCAGGCTGCCTGCGTGGGCTGCAAGACCTGCCAGGTTGCATGCAAGGATAAGAACGATCTCGAAGTCGGCTACCTTTTTAGGCATGTCAGCGATTTCGAATCGGGCGAATATCCCGCTCCTAAGTTGTTCCATTACGCCGCCACGTGCAACCACTGCGAGATGCCGGCATGCGTTGCGAATTGTTCAACTGGTGCTCTCTACATCGATGACGAGGACGGCACCGTTCAGTACGATATCTCCAAGTGCGACGGCTGCCAGGCGTGCGTGACTGCGTGCCCCTACAGTGTGCCGGTGTTCTTTGAGGAAGAAAAGGTCGTGCGCAAGTGTGATGCCTGCATCGAGCTTCGCGCCAATGGCGAACAGCCTGCGTGCGTGGCGGCATGCCCGATGCGCGCACTCGAGTTTGGGCCCATCGATGAGCTCGCTGCCGCTCATCCCGACGCCGTGAAGGACATCGCTATCCTTCCGGATTCGTCCACGACGAGTCCGTGCACGCTTATCGATGCACGTCCCGCTGCTCTCGAGGACGACTTCGTGGAGGTTCTCCTGTAAGGTAAACTCTCCATACTGTTGTATGACGGCCGCGGCGAATCCCCTCCCTTCGCCGCGGCCTGTCTTTGAAAGGTCCACCATGAAACACGATGACGCAATTGCCGCTGCGTTGGCAAACCGAAGCTTTGTATATACCTATCTGTGGCGTGCTTTTGCTGCCGAGCCCGACGAGGCGTTGCTGGCAACTGTCGCATCTGATCAGGCAACTGAGGAGTGTGTGATTCTTGCAGGCGAAGGGTCTCGCGCAGCGCAAGAGCAGCGTGTCTTGGTATCCACGGCATCGGCGCCCGATGCTCTCGACGCGTTGAAATCCGACTATACGAGGCTGTTCATCGGTCCCGGCAAGCTGCCTGCCCCGCCGTGGGAATCGGTGTATGTGGCGGGCGAGGATTTGCTGTTCCAACCGAGCACACTTGAGGTGCGCGACGCATACCGCAAGGCCGGCTACCAGGCCACGGGGTATCCCCATGAGGCAGACGACCACCTCGCTACCGAGCTTGGATTCATGGAGGCACTCGCCAAGGATTCGCAAGCGGCATACGATGCGGGCGATTCTGCAAAGCTGCGTCTGCTGCTTTCCCAGCAGACGATGTTTCTCGCGCAGCATCTGAATGTATGGCTGCCTCAGTTCGTGGAGCGTTTGCTGAATACGGAGTCGCCAAAATTTGGCGAATTCTATCCGCGTTTTGCCGTGCTTGCTCGCGAACTGTGTGCCGCTGATGCTGCGGCGCTGGTCGAGATTTCGGGTTCCTTGCAGTAGTGAAGGTTGACGTGCTCGCGCGAATGTCGTGCGGGCACGTCTTTGATTTTGCCGCCTTATGATAGTGTGGCTTATCGGTACGATTGACAAGGGCAAGCTGAGTTGAGCGAGCGTGAAACGCCTCAGATGTAAGCGCAGGGCGTGGGGATTAAAGCCGGGGGAATTATGGACGCGGGCAAAATCAAACTCAAGACTAAGTTTGGCGTGCTTATCGTGGCGCTGTTTGTGGTGTCTTTGGTGGCGAGTTCATTGTGGACCTCGTATTCCCAACGTCAGCAGACCCTTAATGAGTTGCGCGAGAAAGGCCTGGTTCTTTCTCAGCAGATGACCGCCGTGTGGGATTTCATGAGCTCAAATCAGGATAGGTTCGAGGCATCGTCATTCTCTGAAACAGGCTCTTATCAGGGGCTCCACTGCGCTATCGCGGGTCGCTCTATCGCGCAGCTTTTCACCAATGAATCGGGTTATGTGACGCGTTTCGTCAATTTCGATCCGCGCAACATCGAGGATACGCCCGACGATTTTGAAGCTGCTGCGCTCGATGCGTTCCATGCCGATCCATCGCTCACCGAGTATTACGCTGTGACCGAATATGACGGTCAACAGGTGTTTCGTTATCTTGCTCCCATGAAAATCGAGCGCACGTGTCTGGAGTGCCACGGCGAACCCAAGGGCGAGATCGACATTACCGGCCATCCCAAAGAAGGATGGGCCATCGACGATATCGGCGGTGCCATCAGCATCGTCATCCCTATGGACCTCTATGTTTCCGCCGAGCAAGATAGCGTGCTGCAGAACGTGGTCTTTTTCATCGTGGTGCTGGTTGCGTGCCTGCTCATCGTGTATTTGACGCTCTCGCACTTGGTCACGAAGCCCCTTGGAAAGATTCGCCAAGGCGTGTCTCGCATCCAGACGGGCGATTTGGACGTGCGGCTTGACGGTGCCGAGTCATCTGCCGAGATGAACACGCTCGCGGCTGAATTCAACGACATGGCTCATGAGCTATCCGATCTCTACGAAGGCCTTGAGGCCCAGGTGGACGACCGCACCGCGCAGCTTGCTCACGCGAATGAGGTTCTTGAGCGCCAGCGCGTGCAGCTCGAAGAGGCGAACGAGCTTCTGCGCAACGACAACGAATACAAATCGAACTTCCTTGCCATGATGAGCCACGAGCTGCGCACGCCGCTTACCTCGATTCTGGCGTACGCCGAGTTGCTCAACCGCGAGGGCAATCCGGTCGATGAGAAGGAAGCGGAGGCGAGCCGCGAGATTGAGGCGAACGGTCGCGTGCTGCTCGCGATGATCAACGACATTCTGGAGATTAGCCGTCTGGATGCCGGCAAGACGCAGCTTGCGCTTGAGACTGTGGACATGGGCGATGTGGTGGGCCTGGTCCAATCGGTTGTGGGACCGCTTGCGCGTCGCAACGGCGTGAAGTTCACCTGCGACATCAATCCCGATGTTCCACTTATTCAAGGGGATTTCGAAAAGATTCGCCACGTGCTTGAGAATCTTTGCGGCAACGCGATGAAGTTCACGCCGGAAGGCGGCAGCGTGCATCTGGCGGTGGAGCGCGATGCCGCTGCTCACGAGGTTGTACTCAAGGTGATTGACACGGGTATCGGCATCGCCGAGAAGGACCAGCAGCGCATATTCGAGAAGTTCGTGCAGGTGGATTCCTCCGTATCACGCAAATACAATGGCACAGGGTTGGGCCTTGCGCTCGCCAAGGAGTACGCCGAGATGCACGGCGGGTCGATTGCCGTCCAAAGCAAGCCGGGGCAAGGTAGCACGTTTACCGTGCGTCTGCCGGAGGATCCGACAAACGTTACGGGCGTCTCCAGTGACCTGGCGACTACGCAATTTGGTGAAGCTTCTGCGCCTGAGCCGACGTGCGACGCATGCGAGGCAACTGGGGCAGAGGCGTCTCGCGAAGAAGAGAGGTGATTCGCATGGCGGAACCGTACAAAGTCATGCTGATTGACGACGACAAGGGCGTTCACGTGCTCATGCGCCGCATCATCGAGGACGCCGGATATAGATACTGCGCCGCCTATGACGGCGAGAGCGGCCTGAAGATGCTTGCGAGTGAGCATCCTGACCTGCTGCTTCTGGATGTGATGATGCCCGGCATGAACGGCTTCGATGTGTGCACGAAGATTCGCGAGCAGGGGCGCCGCATTCCCATCATCTTCCTCTCTGCCAAGGGCGACATCGTGGATAAGAGCATCGGTTTCAAGGCCGGCGGTGACGACTACGTGGTCAAGCCGTTCAGCCCCGATGAACTGCTGCTGCGCATCGAGGCGCACCTGCGCCGCCACAAGTCGGACCTGGCGTTTGCCAAGGCAGTGAGCCGCGAAGGCAGCAACAAGACCGGTGACCTGGAGATATTCTTCAATCGCTACGAAGTGCGCCTGCGTGGCGAACCGGTTGATTTGACCGCGAAGGAGTTCGAAATCCTGGCGCTGTTGGCGTCGAGTCCCGGTCAGGTATTCACGCGTAACCAGATTTACGAGCACATTTGGGGGCGCGATAGCAGTGTGGACGAAAACAGTATCACGGTGTTCATGCGCAAGATTCGCGAGAAGATAGAGGATAATCCCTCGCAGCCGAAATATCTGCTTACCGTGTGGCGCGTTGGCTACAAATTCGCTGAACGCGTGGATGTGGCGAGCGAATAGGCCAAAACGTTACGAGGCGCGTTAGGCGTGCGACAGCAATGGGGGAGAGCGTGAACAGGGCGGAATACTGCGGGACATATGATGTGGTGCGTGCCGATTTCGAAGAGTCGGTGGCGCAGTTTGGGCTGCCGTTTGAGGCGGCTGAGTCGTGTCCCCGCGCGCATCGTCTTGAGCTTGTGCGCGAGGTGAACGCCGTCGGACAAGGCGCTGATGAATCGCATGACGAGGTGCGCCAGCCCCTTCACTGTGAGAACGGCGATGCGAGCTTGTGGCGCGGTTGGATTTCGCCGGCATGTCTGGCGTGCCGCAAGGGCGAGCGCACGGCAACGTTTTTCGTGTCGCTCAAATGCACCAAGCATTGCTATTTCTGCTTCAACCCCAACCAAGAAGATTACGAGTTCTTCCGCACCCACACGCGCGATATTGCCGAGGAGCTGCGCCAGGCGCATGCCCAGGGCGCGCAGTTCGATTGTCTGGCGATTACGGGTGGCGAGCCGTGCTTGCACAAGCCCGAGGTGCTCGAGTTCTTGCGCTGCGCGAAAGAGCTGTATCCCGGGGTTCATGTGCGCATATACACGAGCGGTGATTTGCTCGATGATGCGTTTTTGAACGATCTTGCAGAGGCGGGCCTCGATGAGCTGCGCTTCAGTGTGAAGCCGCAGGACACTGATGGCGATCAGGAGGAGCTATTCGGGCGCATGGCGGCTGCCGTGCGTGTCATTCCCGACGTGATGGTTGAGATGCCCGTTATGCCTGGCGAGGAGCAGGAAATGCGTGATTTGCTCCTACGCCTCGACGAACTGGGCATTCGCGGCATTAATTTGTTGGAGCTGTGCTTCCCGCTGCATAACGAGCAGGAATTCAAGCGCCGCGGGTTCAAGCTGCGTCGCAAGCCGTACAAGGTGCTTTACAACTACTGGTATGCGGGCGGCCTGCCCATCGCGGGCAGCGAGGCGGCATGCCTGGATTTGCTGCGTTTCTCCGAAGAGCGGGGCTTGCGCATGGGTGTGCATTATTGTTCGCTCGACAACAAGAATACGGGGCAGGTGTTTCAGCAAAATCGCGGCTTTTTGTTGGACGATGGCTTCGCTCGCTCGCACGCGTGGCTTGCGATGGACGAGGCGGACTATTTCCTGAAGTGCGTAAAAGCGTTTGGCGAGGATGCGTTGCGTGTGCGTGATTGGCTGTCGAGTAAAGAAGGGACGGAGGCGGTCGAACTCGCTGAGGCGAAGGCGTTTGCCTCCAAGGCGCTGTCGCGGGAGATGGTCGATGACGGGAGTCTTTGTGCGCAAGTGGAGCCTCGGGATCCTCAAGAAAGGCAAGCCGGCTCGCCCGATGCGGCCTCTGTGCCCCAACGGGTTCAGCGGCCCTTCGCCGTGCGTTTCGATCGCACGGCGTACAAGCGTGTCGCGTCCCTGAATGACGAGATCCGACGCGTCATGGACAATCGCGCCGCATTTTTGAGCGAGATTTCCGCCGAAGACCGTGTGCGCTTTAATTCCGAGATCCCTTCGGTGACATTCCCTGCCGCCTGGGCGAACGCCGTGCAAGAGCGCTTTCCCGAGGCGGAACTCGCCGAGTGCTGGCACGTGGTGGAATTTGACGAATCCACCGGCCCCGTCCTGCGCGAGGTGTATGCGACGCCGCTTGTGTGATTTGCTGGCATGCCGCTTGCATCGCGCTATGCCCAAAGAGCCCCATCACCCCCGCCTGGCAAGGCTTTCTATGCGGACAGCGGATGGGGAATTGGTAAATGATTGCTTTGCTATTCGGCATCTGCCTCGTTATCCACCGCGTCGTCTGCGGTTCCGCTTTCCTTGAACACCAGAATCCCCTTTGCCGATGGCATGGTAGAGAACGTGACCAACTCATATCCTTCTTGCGCCATCTGATTGGAGACTTTCTCCACCTGCTCTGCCATCTCCTTGGCTTTGGCACAATATTTGACTACGACCGTTTTATACATGGCGACTCCTCTTTCGCTCGAACGTCAGGATGCTTCTGTAATCATTTTGTCCGGTCAATTTCGGTTTCATGGAAGAGGCGTGTCATGAATGGGCAAAATGAGGCCGTTCGACGCCGTCGTCGCTGGCGTGGCAAGATGCCGGGATTCTGGTTTTCGGCTGAATGCGCGCGCTTTGCGGGGAAAATTCGTACAATTTCGAAAGTTATGGATATTTAAACGTCCGACGTTCGTATCGCAATGCGGTGCGTGCACGTTGGGCGAATTTGGCGTACGGCATCCGAGCGCGTTTGCCTGATGAAGGGCAATAGCTGGCGAGGGACCTCGGTCGAGGGTGCGGACGCAGGAAAGGGTACGTTCATGAGCGAGCACGCACGCGAATATATTCTGGCATTTGATACGGCTAATGAGGTCGTTGCTATTGGCGTGGGGAAGCTGCGCGAGAATGCGAGTGACAAGGCGGGGGCGGGTGACGCGATGAAGGTCGCGTCGGTTGACATCGTGACTACGCGCGAGGTGGCCGCCCATCGCGCGAGCAACACCGTGCTTCTGTCTGAGGTGGATTCCGCGCTTGAGGCTGCGGGCATTTCCAAGGGCAACATCGCTGCTATCGTGTGCGGGCGCGGCCCCGGTAGCTTCACCGGCGTGCGCATTTGCATGGCGACGGCAAAGGGCGTGGCATCGGCGCTTGAGGTGCCGCTTTTTGGTGTGTCCACGCTTGATGCGGTTGCGTGGAACGCGTGGGCTGATGGCCTGCGCGGGCGCGTGCTGGTTGCTGCCGACGCGATGCGCAAGGAGGTGTATCCGGCGCTGTTTGATTTGGACGGTGCCGGCGCGCACCGCTTGACCAGCGATGCCGTGGTAAAGGCCGCGGCGGCAGGGGAATGGCTTGAGGATGCTCTTTCTGCGGTTGACGGAGGCGGCACGCATCTTTCTGACGCCGCCGAACCTGTTGATACCTCGGAATCCGCAGATTCGGCGGGGCTTGCGGAATCCAACGGTCCCGCTAGCTCATCCGGCCTCATCGTTCTGGGTGATGCTCTGGCAAAATATGCCGATATCTTTGCTGAAATGGGCCAGCTTGCGCCTGAAAAGCTGTGGTCGGTTTCCGGTCGCGGATTGCTGCTTGCTCCACGTACGGGCGATGGCAACCCCGCCACGCTGCTGCCGGTGTACACGCGTCTTTCCGATGCCGAAGAAAACGAGCGTATTCGCCTCGCCAAGACGGAGCCGAAGAATCTGCACACCGGCGTGCAGGATGATGCTTCGGGTGCGGCTGCTGCGCTGGCATATCGCCCGCTCGATGTGGCCCACGTGCGCGACGTGGCGTGCCTCGAGGGCGAGACCATGGGGAGCGATGCCTGGGCCGCAACGCTCGTGGCTGACGAGCTTCCGCGCAAGGATCGCACCTGGTGGGCGGCGTACGACGGCAAGAAGCTTGTGGGCTATTGCGGCGGCTGGATTGTGGATGGCCAGGTGCAGATTCTGAAGATCGCCACCGACCCTGCGTATCGCCGTCGCGGCATTGCCCGCGAGCTCATCGGGCTTGTCGCCTCCGACGCGCGTGATTTGGGCGCCACCGAAATGACGCTTGAGGTGCGTCTGTCCAACGAGGGCGCGCAGGCCTTCTACGAGAATCTGGGACTCGCGCGCATCGGCGTGCGCCCGCGCTACTATTCAGACCGAGAGGATGCCGTCATCATGACCGGTCCCTTGCCGGTGGCTCAGCATGATGTGGCAGGCATGACGCTGCGTGTGGATGAGGTTGCGACCTCCGGCGATTCCGCTGCTCCCTCCGAAGGGTCGGGCGCAGGGCGCGATGCCGTTTGCTCCGGGGCGATCGACGGAGCAGGGCAGACCTTCGCAGGCGCGGGAGTGCCTGCGGCCACTGCTGACGAGGAGCCTGCTTTCGCCCATCCGCTCATTCTCGCCATCGAAAGCTCGTGCGACGAGACGGCGGCGTCCATCATCGATGGCAACGGCACGATTCTTTCAGACGTGGTGGCCTCGCAGATCGATTTCCATGCGCGTTTCGGCGGCGTGGTGCCCGAGATCGCGAGCCGTAAGCACATCGAGGCCATCTGCGGCGTGTGCGACGAATGCCTGGACGCGGCTTCGCGCAGCTTGGGCTTGGCGAATCACGGCAATTCGAGCGCAAAGGACGGTTCGGCTAAGGAATCCCGTCATTTTGACGCTAATTTAGGCGAATCGGGTGAATTTTCGTGTCAAAATGACGGGATTCCTTTCGCTGCGGAGACGGAACTCCGCACTGCCTCCCCACATCTCCGTTGGCGCGACCTGGACGCCGTCGCAGTCACCTATGCTCCCGGTCTGGTGGGCGCACTGGTGGTGGGTCTGGCCTTCGCCAAGGGCGCGGCGTGGGGCGCCGATAAGCCGCTTATCGCCGTGAATCATCTGGAGGGGCATCTCTATGCCAACCGCATCGCACGCGCCGACATCAAGCCGCCCATGGTGGTGTCGCTCGTGAGCGGCGGCCATACGATGCTCGTGCACGTGCGCGACTGGGGCGACTACGTTACGCTGGGCTCCACCATCGACGACGCGGTGGGCGAGGCGTTCGACAAGGTGGCCAAGGCGTTGGGCCTGGGCTATCCCGGTGGTCCTATCATCAGCAAGCTTGCGGCGCAGGGCAATCCTAAAGCCATCGATTTCCCGCGCGCGCTCATGCATTCGGGCGATTTGCGCTTCAGCCTTTCCGGCCTGAAAACCGCCGTGACCACCTACATCCAAAAAGAGCAGCAGGCAGGGCGCGAACTCAACATGTCCGACATCGCCGCCAGTTTCACGGCAGCTGTGGTGGATGTGCAGGTGGCAAAAGCCAAGGCGGCGCTGCTCGAGACGGGCGCCAAGGAGTTCTGCCTGGGCGGCGGCGTGGCGGCTAATCCCGAGCTGCGCGCGGCCTACGAGCGTATGTGCAAGAAGATTGGTGTGCGCCTGACCATGCCGCCTCTTTCGGCGTGCGGCGATCAGGCGGCCATGATTGCCGAAGTGGCTCGCGACCGCTACGCGCAGGGCAAGTTCGCCGACCTGAGCTTGGACGTGAAAGCCCACGCCCCCCTGGACGAGGCGTACTAGACGGATTACTGCAAGGGTATTGTGGTGCAAAGTAAGAAGAAAGAAGAATCTTTGAAGCGAAATAGCCTGGACTTTGCCAACTTTTAGAGTGAAAATCCGCAAGATTCCGGCAAGATTTCCGCAAGGTTTGGGCAAGGGTCTGGCAAGGTATTGAAGCTAGCATTGAATCCATGAATTGTTGTCTGATCAGCAGGGTTTGGAGGAGATGCGCAATGCCAACACTCAGTATGTTTTTCGGAATCGTCATTCGAATGTTTTTAGAAAAGGGAGGAAGACATCACTTGCCCCATATCCATGCGTACCATGCGGATGAGTCGGCTGTGTATGGGCTTGACGGAAGCTTGCTCGAGGGCCGATTGCCTGCAAAGCAAGAGAAACTTGTGCTAGCATGGATGGCGATTCACGAGGAAGAACTTAGGGCTAATTGGAGACTCCTGCAGGAAACGGGGGAGTTTTTCAGAATTGATCCGCTACGTTGACGGGAGGTTGGATGAGGCCGATGCTGCAAAACGTTGTTGCCTTGGATGACCTGCGTCTTCTTTTGACGTATGAATCGGGCGAACAAAGGGTTTTTAGTATGAAGCCGTATATCAAGGGCGATTTTTTCGGTGAGCTTTCATGCCCAGCTTATTTCAAGCAGGTGAGTATTGCCCATGGGGGCGATTGCGTCGTGTGGCCGCACGGTCAGGATATGTCTCCCGAGGATCTGTACGAGATGAGCACGCCCATAGATTCTCGATAGGCGTCGGGCTTCAATGGCGACGCGGCGTCGTTCTTGGTGTCTAAATGTTGACAAATATCAGTTAAAGCCGCTCGTCACGCGCATGGCGAGCGGCTTTCCTGTATGATGGCGGATTAACAATTGGCCGCGTGCGCAAAGCGCGGTCCCTGAGGAAGCGGCGAAAGCGCCGCCTCCGGATTCCAACCTGGGGACCGCCGTCGGCATTGTCGCGCTTGGGCGGGAAGCCCACGCGATTAAGCCGCAAGGCAGGACGGAACAATCGCGCGGTCGGGTTTGAGACCCCAGTGCAACCAACCGAAAGGAGTAAGTCTCACCCATGCCCATTGGCATAAGTCTGATTCTTGTTGTCGTATTCCTTCTGATGAACGCGTTCTTCGTTGTGGCGGAATTCTCGCTGGTGCGTGTTCGCAGGTCCCAAATCGAGATGGCCGTAGAGGAGGGAAAGCCCGGCGCCAAGAATGCCAAGGTCATCGCGGAAAACATCAACGCGTACCTGTCGGCCTGCCAGTTGGGTATCACCCTTGCCTCGCTGGCACTGGGTTGGTTGGGCGAGCCTGCCATTTCGGCGCTGTTCCATCCCGTATTCGAGGCGCTGCATCTGCCTGCTGCTGCCGTCACCGCCGTTTCCGTGGCGATCGGCTACTTCATCATGACCACGCTGCACGTGGTCATCGGCGAGCTGATTCCTAAGTCGCTGGCAATTTTCTCTACCGAGAGCTATGCGCTTCACACGGCCACGCCGCTCATGTGGTTCTACCGCATCACCTATCCCATCATGTGGCTGTTCAACTCCATCACGAACGCTGTTGTGCGCCTGCTTGGCCATGACCCCGCAAACGAGCACGAGGTGTACACCGAGGAAGAGATTCGCCTGCTCATCGACGAGTCTACTGAAAGCGGCCTGATTGATTCCGAGCAGAACGAGTTCGTGGACAACATCTTCGATATCGCTGAGAAGGATGTCGAGGCCATCATGACCCCGCGTCCCGACATGGTGTGCCTGAGCATGGAGGACTCCCTGGAGGAGAACCTGCGCGTCGTCGACGAGCACAAGTTCACGCGCTACCCCGTGTGCCGCAAGGATAAGGACGACATCGTCGGCTTCATCCACATCAAGGATCTGTACAACTTGCCCGAGGACGCCGGCATGGAAAGCCTGCGCATCCGCCGCATGTTTGCCGTGCCCGAGGGTCTGACGGTTTCCAAGCTGCTGGGTCTGCTCAAGAAGGAGCACACCAAGATTGCCATCGTGGTGGACGAGCACGGCGGCACCAGCGGTCTTGTGACCATGGGCGACGTGTTCGAAGAGATCGTGGGCGATTACGACGACGAGTACTCCCACGGCAGCGGCGATGACCTGGTGAAGGTTTCCGAGGGCCACTACCTGTCCAGCGGCGCATGCCCCATCGACGATTTCGCCGACGAACTGGGCTTCAGCGACGACGACTTCCCTGAGTACGACACGCTGGGCGGCCTGCTGCTTGACGAGTTCGACCGTATCCCCGAGGCGGGTGACAAGACGGAATACATCAACGGCAACACCACCGTGCGTTTCATCGTGCGCTCGATGGACGCGCGTCGCATCGGCCAGGTCGAGTTCTGGGTGACCGTCGAGGAGTCCGAAGAGGAATAGGTATCGTTCCGCCGTTCTTCCGAATGACGAGATGCAAATGAGAGGCGTCCTGCGGGGCGTCTCTTTTCATTTCTGCGTGCTTTATCGCTCCAAAGGGATGGAGCGCCCGTCGTTCGTCTGGTAGAATCGGCGCATCGTTTTTCAATCGCGCCGTTCTTCTTCCCTCAAACGGACCCGCCCGTTCAGGCTCGTTGCGGCGCATGACAGGGGAAAGGGGGCCTGGATGAGCGCAGAGATGAATGCATGGCTGATCGACGTCACCACGCAATTCGATGACTTTCTCTACACCTATATCCTGGTAATCCTGCTGGTGTTCTGTGCCGTGTACTTCACGGTGCGTACGCGTTTCGTTCAGATTCGCTACATCAAGGATATGTTCACCCAGCTGACCGAGAAGCGCCACGTGGAGGGCGAGAAGTCCATCTCGTCGTTCCAGGCGATGATGGTGTCCACCGCGTCGCGCGTGGGCACGGGCAACATCGCCGGTATCGCCACTGCTGTGGCGACGGGCGGCCCGGGTGCAATCTTCTGGATGTGGCTCATGGCGCTTTTGGGCGCGGCATCCGCCTTCGTTGAGTCCACGCTCGCGCAGATTTGGAAGGTGCGCGGCAAGGAGGGCGAGTTCCGCGGCGGTCCTGCGTACTATATCGAGCAGGCGCTGGGCCAGCGTTGGCTGGGCATCGTGTTCGCTGTGCTGCTGATCATCTGCTACGCCTACGGTTTCAACGGCTTGCAGGCGTACAACATGGCGAGTGCGCTGGAGTATTACATCCCTGATTACGCTACCAACGGCACCGCCGTGGCGTTGGGCATCGTGCTTATGGTGATGACCGCGTTCGTTATTTTCGGCGGATCGAAGCGCATCAGCATTATCTCGTCCATCCTGGTGCCCATTATGGCTGTGGCGTATCTGGCGCTGGGCATTGGCATCACCATCGCCAATATCAACCTGCTGCCCGAGGCGTTCGGCTACATCTTCCAGAGCGCGTTCGACTTCCAGTCCATCTTCGGCGGCTTTGCTGGCTCGGTAGTGGTGCTGGGCCTCAAGCGCGGTCTGTTCTCCAACGAGGCCGGTATGGGTTCCGCCCCTAACGCCGCCGCAACCGCGAGCGTGTCGCACCCGTGCAAGCAGGGCTTGGTCCAAACGCTTTCGGTGTATCTGGACACCATGCTCGTGTGCACCTGCTCCGCGTTCATCGTGCTGATCTTCTTCGTGAAGCAGGGCGGCACGTTCGGCGATCTGAACGGCATGCCGCTGGTGCAGATGGCCATCAATTCTTCGGTGGGCGAGATCGGCATCCACGTGGTGACGTTTGCCATCTTCTGCTTCGCGTTCTCTAGCCTGATTGGCAACTACTTCTACGCCGAGGGAAACATTCGCTTCATCACCAAGAGCAAGGCCGTGCTCACCGTGTTCCGCTTCACCTGCCTTGCCGCCATCATGGTGGGTTGCCTGAACAACTTCACGCTGGCTTGGAACTTCGCCGACATCACCATGGCGTTCATGGCGATGGTGAACCTGATCGCCATCTTCCTGCTGGGCAAGTGGGCGTTCAAGGCGCTGGACGACTACACCCGTCAGCGCAAGCTGGGCAAGAACCCCGTGTTCGTGGCTGAGAGCATCCCCGGTCTGCCTGCCACGCAGTGCTGGCACGTGGGCGAGGACGACCTCAAGCATGTGGGTCCTGAGCCGGTGCGTGAGTACTTCGAAGAGGCGATTGACGCCGACGCCGAGGATGTGGGGCTGAAGTAGACGCTTCACAGCGTATGGGCACCAAACAAAGCAGGTCGCTCGATTGATGAGCGACCTGCTTGGGGAGGGGCATCTGGCGGTTCTGTGACGCTATGCTTGTGCCGTTAAATGAGCTTTCCTTCCGCTAGTGCTTTTCCGAGCACCCATCCAAATGTCAATGCGCGTCCATGGCTGATGCCGGGGAACAACATCGGATAAGAATCGGTGAAGAAATTACCTTGGACATTTCCAATTGCGTACAGGTTCTCAATTGCCTTGTCGTCGGCATCGCAAACCTGGGAGTGGCTGTTGACGTTGACGCCGAACGGGACAACCAAAACCGCAGCCTTGATTTTTGATGCATAGAACGGAGGAGTATCGACCGTTGTAAGGTATTGCCCTGGCTTACCGTATGCTTCATCGACGCC
Source organism: uncultured Slackia sp. (assembly GCF_944321625.1). Classification (GTDB taxonomy): domain Bacteria; phylum Actinomycetota; class Coriobacteriia; order Coriobacteriales; family Eggerthellaceae; genus Slackia. The sequence goes on along the minus strand of NZ_CALUMA010000047.1, from coordinate 90,638 downwards.
CTTTTCGCAAAGAGCATTGTATTCATCGACAGTGCTCTTTAGGGTTTCGGGGTCAATTCCGAGTGTCGTGGCAAGCTCATCGAGGGTTTCTGCTTCAAAGAAGGTTCCGTCCTCTTTGCCTTTATCCATCCAATCCTGAAGGCCTTCGAAGCCTTCGCTCACGCCATATAGATCGCCAAGATAGTCAATTCCGCTACGATTTTTACCATCGGGCGCCTGAACAAGTATCTTCTCTTCATACTTGCCGTCAAAGATGGAGTAGCCCTTCGCTTCAGGCTGCTGCATTGTGGCGAAGCAGATAGAGGGGCCGCCGCTATTTTCTGCGAAGTACCTTTCGCCATTCATGTTAACGCCAAGCCACCCGAGAATGCCGTCACTGGCAAGGGGACCGCCTTTGGCTTTTGCAGAGGGGAGGGCCATGATCGCCGCATTGGTTTTCTGCGGTGCGCCGCCCACCCAGCAAGCAAGGTTAATGCCGTCGCCCTCATTGCCTCCAAAGGGCGTATAGAGCTTGTCTTCGCAGCTCAACGCTATGGGGGCAAAAGTCTTAAGCATGTCATCGTTACCGGAGATGTCTCCTGTGGCAAGGACGACTCCCTTGGAAGCATTGATTTTCACATAGCCATTTTCTGTTGAGCAAATTACGCCAGTGACCGGGCCGTCTTCATCGCGAATGAGTCGTTCGGCCTTGGTGCTGTAGCGGAATTCGGCACCTTCGTCTTTCGCCCATTGCTCGACGAATCTCAAGAAACGGTGTTGGATGTTTTCTCCGTCATCGGTAACTTGGGTGACTCCGAAGTCTATACCGGTAGGATATTCGCGAACGGCAACATTATCTGAGTCCATATGCGTGGATGCCGCCATAGAGAATTCGGTTACACCCTCTTCATTCATGCGCTCTGCGTAGTAGTCCATTGCCTCGCCGCTATGGCTGGCCCAGACGTTCCAAAGATTAATGTTGGTTTTATACGTGGTGAGCTGGAGATAGTCTTGACGCATGCGCGGAATATCGGCTTCGATCCCCTGGTTTTTTTGATAAGCGCTTCCGACTACTCCGTTATCATGCCCGCGAGCGGAAAACTCTTCCATTTTTTCAACCAGAATAACTTGAGCTCCATTCATTGCTGCGGAGTGGGCGCAAGTTAGGCCAGCAATGCCGGCGCCGATAACAACGACCTCGGTATCGACTGTCTCCGTAATTTCGTCTTCGGGTATGGGATCTGGCGTCGATTCCCAAGAGTGGGGAGATGCGTTCGATGAGGTTTCAGAAGAAGTTTCGGGATTAGAAGATGTTTGACCCGAGCTGGAGGTGCATCCTACGAGTCCAGCTGTGCCGGCTGCTGCGAGAATTGCGGCAGCGCTTCCGCCTATAAAATGTCGACGATCAAGTTCCATGGTTCCCTCCTTGGCTGCAAACTTGGCGAATGAATAATCCACCGATATGCAGTGGTTTGCTCACGGGCAAGAATCACTGCATCGCTCTTTGCTAGCTAGCAATTTCAGGATAGGAATGGCGGGACATTTTGTCTGTCGATTAATGATATGAAATGACTACGGAAGTGTCCTATGAAACATATGATTCGCAGCAAATAGCGTTGCTTTTATTCATGGCGGATAACCTACGGAAGGTGTTCATCCTGCTCGGTACGGTTTCTTTCTGCAAAATCAATGAGCTCTTGCTTGTTGTGCACGTCAAGTTTGCGGTAAATGCGTTGTACGTGCGTCGTTACTGTGCTGGGGGCGATAACGAGTTTTTCTGCGATATAAGGAACAGATCTTCCGGAGCAAAGTAGCTCAAACACCTGCGCTTCACGTTTCGAAAGCTTGTATTGCCTGGAAATGGCTTCGTATGAAGTTGCCAAATTGTCACGAATGGGCTCTGCGGTGTTTCCAGTGATATCAGTTTGGCGGAAAAACTGAAGACTAATTGCTGTTGCAGCCATCAAAAAGAGGAGCAGAAGAATAGAGATTGGAACCAGACCAATAGAGTCAAGGATGCTATGCTCCACGATGATATCGCCCATAAGATATCCGAAGTAGCATCCTAGGCAGCCCAGTCCGCGCCATAGAGCGAAAGCCCGAACTGATGTCAGAGCAGAGCTGCCACTGATAGACAGCAACAGCATAATCCACGTAATGATGTCTACGCAGCGGAATCCGCCAGTGATAATCGCCTGAGCGATGGACTTTCCTTCGGATTCGAGCAGGGACAGGACGAATACGGCTGCGGTAACTGCAAAGAGGGTCATGCCAAGAGCTAGGGGCACGCGAGATGATCGGGATAGGCATAAAGAGATCGCGAGGACTAAGATTCCTGCTACGCAGCAAGAGAGAACGGTTGCACCGAAAGTAAGTATTTCAAAATGAGAGTGCTCGGGAAGCAGGATTGTTCTAAAGATTCCGAAAGCCAGACCGAAACAGGTTGTAAGGATTATAGGGCCAATCATGGCTCTGTTGGATTCTGTTTCTATCGTATCGTCAATGTGTTTTGTGGGGTTTGTTGACCTGTCATTGATTGTCTCGATTGCGAAAATCCCAATTGATACTCCGAGCGGCAAGACAAATGCAAGAATTGCGGAGGCGACTGATCCAAATAGGACAATCACAAAGGCGACAATGCTTCCTATGGCGATTGGGACAACCGTCGCAATATAAATCTCTTTCGCACGAAGTTTTGAGAAAAATATAACTCCCCAGAGGATCTGAAGCAGAGATATGCCGACTCCGAGCAGGAAGCCACCAATCTGAATAAACATAAAGTACGAGGCAGCTAGGCCGCCTTCAATGCAAAAGATGGCAACGATGGTGCTTTGTTTGGGGCGCTTGGTGATTGCGAAGCCGTTGGACATGGCTAAAAGGATGGAGACGATAGCACCTGATAAAACTGACATCCCATTAAAATCAAGCCTAAATTGAGAGTCGCTAATTGCCTGAGAGAATAGGGGAGTGAGAAGCGCAATACAGTAGATTGCCCACCAACATGAGTAGCTGATCAAGTACTTTGACTCGCTACGAATAAAACGGATTGTACTGTCCATGTTGACCATTGGGTACCGCGCAATCACTCAGCTCCAGTGACAGATTCACCCTACTTTAACACCATGATTGTGGATGGCGCTACTGTTTCGGTTTGTATTAGGGATTCGGCGTGCGTTTTCGATTTCTGTAATCTAGCGTTAGTAGAAATTTATTCAAGTGGACGTGTGTTGTGGGCCGCTCTGGCTGAAATCTACCTGCGCAACAAAAAGGAGCCGCCCAGAAGGGCGGCTCCTGCGGTAATCCGGCCGGGTGTCGTTGGGAGGGAGGTAGGTCCCGGCCGAACGAGGCGCCTCGATTATTCGAAGTCGAGTTCGCTAATGACGGTGTCCTTGGCGATTGCCTCACCAACCAACTCGCCGAAGGTCACGCAGCGACCATGGCTGACACCGGGGAAGTGCACCGGGTAATCGTCGCCGAAGAAGTCGCCCTGGACGTTGCCGACAGCATACAGGCCAGGGATGACCTTGTCGTCCTCGGTCATGACCTGAGATTCGGCGTTGCAGTGCAGGCCGAAGGGGATGGTCAGAAGGCTGCAGACGTTCTTGGTGGCATAGAACGGAGCGGTCTGGACGGGCGCCAGGAACTCAGCGGGAACAGCGAAGTCAACGTCTTCGCCAGCCTCTGCCATGGAGTTGTAGCGCTCGATGGTGGCCTTGAAGGTCTCGGCGGGAACGCCGATGGCCTCGGCGAGCTCGTCCAGCGTATCCGCCTTGATCAGCGTGCCGGCCTCTTCCCACTCTGCCATGACGTCTTCGACGCCATCCAGGAAGCGCTCGTAGCGAGAAGGCTGCTGCTGTTTGACGTACTTCTCATAGTCGGAGTCGAAGATGGACCACGCTACGTTGTCGATGGTGTTCATGCGGGCGTTGGTCAGCATGGGCTCGAAGGGCATCTCGGCGCCATAGCGCTTGCCTTCGCTGTCAACGGCAAGCCAGCACATGATGAACGAGGTCAGGTTCAGCGCCAGAGAGTCAGCGGTAAACTGGTGAATCATGGGAGCTGCCGTGCTCTTCTGCAGACCAGCGCCGATCCAGCAGCCCATCAGGACGCCGTCACCGGTGTTGCCGCCCATCGGGGTGTAGGTATTGGCATCAGCGCGGTTGGCGATAGGAGCGAACGCGTCGATCATCTCCTGGTTGCCTCCGATGTCGCCGGTGGCGAGCACAACGCCCTTGGCGCCGTTGTACTGCATGTAGGAGCCGTCCTCGGCGGTCACGATGACGCCCGTCACGCCGCTTTCGGCGTCGCCCACGAGCTGCTCGGCATGGGTGTTGAACACGAACTCAGCACCGTTCTCGGTGGCGGAGTTGTACAGCATCTCGCCGAGGGTCCAGTTGACAGACTTGCCGTCGTCGCGCACGTCGTAGGTCTCGCCGCCGCGCACGAAGGAAACGGCGTCGGGGTAGACGCGCCATTGGCTGTCAAGCTCGCTCCACATGTCATACTTGGAGGTGCCGGAAAGCGCGTGCACCATGGAGATGCCCTGCGGCTCGCCCAGTTTCTCCAGGTAGTCGAACACTTCGCCGGAGCGGCTTGCCCACACGGAGATGAGTTCGTAGTTGGTCTTCTGGCGGGAGTCGAAATGCAGCTGGCGCGCGGGGATGTGCCAGTCGATGTCGAAGCCGTTGGACTTGTGGAAGTTGCTGCCGATGTTGCCCACGTCAACGCCGCGAATGGAAATCTCACCCATGCGCTCGATGACGGCGACCTTGGCGCCGTTACGCGCGGCGGCCTCGGCGGTAGAGATGCCAGCCAAGCCAGCGCCAACAATCACGACGTCGTATTCCTTGGTCTCGGCGATGTCGGTGATGGGCTCAGGTGCGACCTCCCACGTGTGCTTGACTTCAGCGCCCTCAGTGGAGCCGGAAGTCGCGGTGGTGGCAGAACCGGTGGAGCTGCCTTCGGAAGAGCTGCTGCTGGGGCTGCAGCCTGCGAGCGCGGCGCCTCCCGCCACGACAGCACCGGTTGCCAGGGCGCCCTTCAGGAAGTTCCTGCGATCGAGTTCCATAGCCATAAGGTATCCCTCCTCTTGTCTGTCCTCGGTCCCTTTCCCGAGGAATGCGCTTCGGTGCGCATATGAGGAAGGATGGTTTTTCGCGTATGCATTCGCAACGCTTGAATGGCGCTATTTTAATAAATCAGTCGGCTTCCGTGAGACCGTTTTGCCTGTCACGTGCTTCGGGTGATATGGATAGTATCGCCAGGTCAAGGAACTGTTGGCGGTCATGCACCCCCGCTTTTTGGTAAATATGGCGCACGTGGGTGCCGACGGTGTTCTCGGAGATTCCCAACGCCTCGGCAATCCAAGGCTGGGTGCGCCCCTGGAGGAGAAGCGGAGCGACGTCCTTCTCGCGCGCGGTGAATCCAAGTGAGTCGAACCATGTTGAAAGGCGCTCCGCGGGGTTTTCTCCGACTACGCCTATGAGGGCTGGACCTGTCGCGGCGGCGGGCCGGGCGCTGCGCAGGAGCGCCGCTGACTCCTCGCTCGAAAGAATCATCACGGTTGCGATGACAACGAGGTATCCCACTACAGTGGTTTCCTGGAATGCGAGCATATCGAATCCATTGTGAGAGCCGACCAGCGCTATGCCGCATGCAAGCCCGAGCGCCGTAGTGGCATTCGCAACGAGGCGGATGAACGCAACAGTTTTTGCGGGCGATTTGGAGCGAGTGTATGCGATGTCGGAAAACGCCACCCAAATAAAGATGTCGAATGCGGTGTATCCGCTGACGATCACCGCTCCGGACACGAGGAACGTATTGCCGCCGAAGGAGAACGGCATCATCATGATGCCCGCCACCATCACGAGAAATCCGACTCGAAATACTGCACTCGCTTTTTTAGGGAGCAGCATGAAGAGACAAAACATGATGATGGCCGCCGCACCGCGAACAATCTGCACGCCTATGCCACTCGTCTCGCTCGAGAACGAGATAAGGTGCTGCAGGTATCCGAAGCCGCCCATGACAAGCGCAACGGCTCCGATGAGCGTGAGCGAAACGCCCAGGTGGGTCTGGAGAAACGCCATGATGCCATGCGAGGGAGCGGGGGCGGTTTCAAGCCCAAGGGCGCGGGCGAGCGAGGCGTCCATATGTTCGCCCGCCTCCATGGTGGCCGCCAACGGACGAAAGGCGGTTTTGTCGCGCTGGTCGTGCTCGGGCTGGTCGCATGCGCCAGCGCCTTTTCCCTGAGGTTTTGGTTTTCGGTTAAGCAGGGCATACATGAGTCCCGATGCCAGGGGAAAGAGCGTAAAGAACGCAGCCTTTGCTTCAGGAATCATGAAGAGGAGCGGCGCGTCGAGCAGGGGAGCGAGGGCGAATGCCCCGGCAACGAGCGGCAGGGCGCTTCGGGCCCCGTGCTTGCAGTAGGTCATGCCCCAAGCCATGTCGTATACGCCCATGAAGATGCCGCAGAGCAAGGCTCCCGTCGCAAACATCGCAACGCTTCCCGTGAGGCTCGAGAAAAGGTAGAGCAGCGAGCCAGCGGTTCCTACGGCGGCGGTGAATATTCCTGTGCGCTTGGCTCCTACCAGCGTATGCGGCAGGTCATCGCGCCAGAGCACGAGGGCAAACACGGGGAGGCTCAACGCAAATGCCGCGATAGCTCCGTATTCTGGCAGGATGGCTGGTGATTCGCCGGGAATGAAAAGGGCGCTCATGAACAGGGCATCGAACCATGCCCAGAAAAAACCAGACCCGACAATCGCCTTGATGCCGTCGGGCCCGCCGATGCGATCAATGTGTGACATACTATCCCTCCCGCGGACATTGTAGCAGGAGGGGATTGTTCGACGTGCAATTAAGCTGCTGCTTTTGCTTGGGCGCCTATCCGTCGGTTGGATACGCGCTGCGGTGATGAGAAGCGCGCTGCGGAGGCGGGCCCGTCTTCGCATCATAGAGCGCGAGCGCATCAGCCCCTCGAATACGCCCAGAGGTTTGCGCATTGGGCGAGCACGGTTTGTGCGTCCCACGTCTGCATGCTGCGCTCGGCGCTGTTGGGGTCGCGCACCACGAGTTTGCCCGACGAGTCCACGCCGGCAATCACGATGAAGTGGCCCACGGTGGTGAAATCGCCCGGCAGCATGGAGGCAATGACAAGCCGGCCCTCTTCAAGTGCGCCGATAAGGGCGCTCACGCTGGCGGGGAGCTCTTCGGCGACAAGCCCCAGCTCACTCGCCCCATCGGTCATCAGCGCCCACGCGGTCATGCCGTCTTGGACGTAGCCGTTCTTCTCGGAAAACGCCGCCATTTCTACAGGCCCCATGTTGGTTTTGCCCGTAAGCGCAATATAGACCATGCTCAAGCAGGTCGGTCCGCATCCTGCCGTTGCGATGTCCGAGCCAGCATAAGGGTTGCTACCCCATGCGGGGTCGGTTTGGAACAACATGGGCACTTCACCCTGATGCCACTCGCTCTTCGGCGTGCTCGTGCCGCTTTCGAACACATTGCTTGAATTCAGGGTGCCGCTTTGCTGGCTTGCTGTGTAAACACTTGCCTGCTTCCAGGTGAAGAACGCGCATGAGGCCACTGCCGCCAACGCTGCCACGATAGCAATCGCCACGATGAGATCGACGCTGCGTCGCCTGCGGGAGAACAAGCGACGCCCGTGAAGAACCGTGCGCGCGTAGGGAGCTTTGGGCGAGGGGCGTGCGGCTCCCGAAGTGGGCGACTGTGCACCCGTTGAGCGCATCGTGCGTGAAGGATTGCGCGAAAAAGGTCGGGGCGCTGGAAATGCGTCATCTTCCAAATGGGGCGTGGGCGAGGGGCGGTTGTCGCGTGTGATCATGGGAAATCCTTTCTTCGGGTTGTCCCAAGACTACGTGTCGCACCGTTTAAAAGTCCCACAAGGAGCCGTGACGGTTTGGTGCCACGCTTTAAACCTTCCTTAAGAAAGAAGGGCTGTGGCGAATGCCGTGGTAGGATGACGCCATGGATGAGCAAATGACATACACCTCCAGCATGCAATCTGTCCAGGCGCCGCAGCAGCTGCGTCGCAACGTCGTAGTGTGCGATGACGAGCGCGAGATTGCTGATCTGGTCGCCAGCTTGCTTGAGCGCGAGGGCTTTAATGCCCAGGCGACCTACTGTGCCCAAGATGCGCTTGCCTTGGTGCACGGCGGTCAGGTGGATTGCGCCATCCTGGACATCATGATGCCGGGTATGGACGGCTTTGAGCTGGGACGACGCATCCGTGAATTCTCCGATATCCCTCTCATCTTCCTTTCCGCCAAAGACGAGGAAGTGGACAAGGTGCTGGGATTCGCGCTAGGTGCGGATGACTATGTGACCAAACCGTTCAAGCCGCGTGAGCTGGTGATGCGCGTGCGAGCGTGCCTGCGTCGCTTCAGTAGGGCGGAGCAAACCTCGAACGATGATGAACGGCTGAGCATGCGCGGCATCGAGATGTGCCCCGATTCTCATGAAGCGTGGCTGCTGGATGTTCCGCTTTCGCTCACGCCCAAAGAGTTTTCCCTGCTTGAAGCGTTGTTGAGAGCAGGCGGTTCCCCGGTATCCACCGGCGAGCTTTACGAGAAGGCGTGGGGCGAGCCGGCCGATCCCGCTGGCATGAACACCGTCATGGTGCACGTGCGCCATCTGCGCAAGAAGCTCGCGGAGGTCGATGCGTCCACCCTCTACGTGGAGACGGTGTGGGGCATGGGCTATCGCATAGCGAAGGCGGCAAACGAACGTCGCTAGGCAAGGCTGGTCGCATGCGAAGCTCATTTCGAGGATTTTGCGCATAGCGCGATGCCCGCTCGGCCAGGAAACCTCGATTTCGCGGACGTTTTTTCGAGTTTCCCGGCTCGTTTGTGCGCGTGGAGGATTGAGTCATGTTCGTTGCATTTTGCGACCAGGCGTTTTGTTCATTTGGGATAGTTCCATGCGTCTGGAACTGGCTCGGATGAGCGGGAAAGAATGCTTTTTGGGGCATCTAAGCCCGGGAAAGTCGCAAAAACGTCCACGAGTGTTTGAATTGCTGGCGCGGCGAGAAAGGAACGCCATGAGCGGAACGGCGAATGTGCCTGGCGTGAATCGCGAGTTCAATGAAGGCTGCATGTCCGATGCGGACTGCGGATCCGGTGCGGATCACATGTCCGGTATGGGTTACGAATATAGCGCGCCTGTCGCTTCTGCAGGGTTTCGTTCCACTTACCGAAGGGAGCAGGAGAAGCTTCTGCGGCGCAAGCTCCTGGGGCGCATGTTCGCGCTGCTGGGCGTTTGGGCTGCGGCGTTTTGCCTGTTCGCGCTTGCCTTCAATGCGGTTATGGTGCCGCGGATAGCCGAGGTGGTTGCCGACCAGTTCGCGCCGTGGCGCATCGTTGACGCCAAAAACGCAGGCACGGAGGAATGGGCCGCATTCCAGATGGCCGTGCAAACCACCAAGGCTGACACGCTCGTCGGCTATATGACTGATTTGTACGGTTCGAGCGAGGGCAAGGGAAGCCCGCGCGAAGGAGCGTCGAAGGAAGCCCTTGCGCTGGCGGACGGCGTACGCGAGAGCCATCCGGTGAACGCCGGGTCGGAGATTCGGGTGCCGTCAGAGGGCGCGTATTACATGTTCTATGACGTGACCGCTGATGCGCATGCCGCCATAGAAAAGGCGGTGGGTAATCTTCAAAAAACCGATAGCGAATCGTTCGAGCGCCTTTTCCAGGAGGCGATGAGCTACTACGGCATGACCGAGGAGACTACCGTCCTCAACGGCCTGGGCGGATACTACGACGTCTATTACCTTGACGGGCATTACGAGTACCGCGATATGACCGTGTACAACATAGTGAAATCGTTCAAAATCCCCCTCGCCGTCGCCGCGTTTCTCATAGGCGTCGTGATTATCATGTGGGCGCTGCTGCAGCGTTCTCTGGATGCATTCGATACGCTGTTCGGCGCGATGGAGAGCGTGCTGCTCAAGCGCGATGTCCAGCCTGACTTGCCGCGCGAGCTTGAGCCCACATCGCGTGCGCTAGATGCTATCCGGCGCGAGAACGAGTCCAATGAGCTTGCTGCCCGCGCCGCCGAGCAACGCAAGAATGAACTTGTTGCCTATCTTGCGCACGACATTCGCACGCCCCTCACCTCGGTGGTGGGCTATCTCACCATGCTGCAGGAATCGCCCGATATGCCGATTGAGCAGCGCGCTCGCTACGCGGGCATCGCGTTGGATCGTGCGCAACGGCTTGAAGGTATGCTTGAGGAATTTTTCGAAATCACGCGGTACAACCTGCAATCGATCCCCATCGAGAGGGAGCGGTTCGATGCGGGCATGCTGTGCCGCCAGGTGGCCGACGAATTCTTCCCTACGGCCGAGGCGCGCGGCATCTCTATTGACGTCGATGCGCCGGCGTCGCTGTTCGTCTTCGCCGATCCAGGCAAGGTGTCGCGCGTGCTGAACAACCTGCTGAAGAATGCTGTGAGCTATGCCGATGAAGGCTCGACGGTGCAGGTGCGTGTGTGCGTGAACGAAGGCGGTGCTGCCTCTGGGGCAACGGGTGAATTAGGTGCTGCTCTTGGGGGCACGGGCGAATCGTGCGGTGCGTCGGATTTCGCGTCCGCTCGCGTTTTGACGATCGAAGTCGAAAACCAGGGACGCGAGATAAGCCCTGCGCATCTGCAATCGATTTTCGAAAAGTTCTACCGTGAGGACGCCTCTCGCGGGACTCAGGCGGGAGGCGCGGGTTTGGGGCTTGCTATCGCTCGCGAGATTGCACGCGCTCACGGCGGCGACCTGATGGCGTCGAGCGAATCGGGTCACACGGTATTCACCCTGGTCATGCCCGCATAGGTGCGCGCTGATCTGAGTATTTCCACCGTGCATTTCTGCCGTTGCCGAATGCCATTGCCCCGTGCATTTCTGCTGCCGAATACCACCAGCGTCTTGGACTTCGGTCGTCGCCAACCGCGCCGTCAACAACCACCGCCAACTATTTGTTTGTGGTGGCTGTGGGCAAACGGGTGCGGCGCTGGCTGACCCACAATGGCACGATATGAGCGGCCTTTTCACATCGAGGCGCTTTGTTTGTCGTGCCAATCGGTGGGAAGGGGCGGCTATGCCGGTTTGTCTAAGCCATGTATCGGCGTTTGAGTTTTATCGCGTCTGCGCCCAAAGGGGAATCAATGTATCGAAGCTGCCGCGATTGGGGTCGCTTGAGGATTTTTCGGCGATACGCGTGTTTGAGGCGCTCGCCGAGGACGGCTTTCAGGATGCACTTGAGGCGCCGGTGCACGTCATGGTCAAGGAGCGAACGCATCAGCGATGCCAGGCGGGCGTTGCAAAGCATGGGGTTTCGCTCGATTTGCCCGAATCCTCCGTGGCCCAGTTCTCCGAGCGCGTATTCGTGGCGTCACCCGAGCTTTGTTTTGCCCAGATGGGCGCGCAGATGCCTGAAATCGATTTGGCGTTGAGGGCGTATGAGCTTCTAGGGTATTACGCGCTCGAACAGGATGGCGGCGAGTGCCTTGGGAGAGGGAAACCCCTGGCTACGCAGCGGCAAGCGTTGCGGCTCGTCAAGGCGATGCCGGGCTTGCATGGTGTGAAACCGGCGCGCAAGGTGCTGTCGTATGCCTGCGCGGGGTCGGCATCTCCCGCACAGGCCGCAATGGCGCTTCTGCTTACCGCGCCTTCGCGCGTCGGAGGCATGGGATTCGATGGGGCAGTGCTGAATAAATGGGTATCGACGAAAGATGGCGATCGTTGGGCGGATGTGGTGTGGCCGCGGTACAGAATCGGGCTTGAAATCGTAGACTTTATCCCCGACGGAGGGTGGCGTTTGTTCCTCAAGATGGACCGTCGTCGAAGGATGACGCAGGTGAACGGGGTCGAGGTCATCGCTGTTCGTATTCTTGATTTCATTGACCCTGAGCGGTTCGATGATTTGTCGCGCACTATCGCACGCGCCATGGGTCGGCGCGTCAGGATCACCTTGAAAAACCATGCGGCACGACAACAATTGCTTCGTCAGAAGGTTTTACCGGGGACTTCTTTCGAGATGTTTCTGCAGTAAAGTCTTTTCCCCACCATCGTCAGAAGCGCCGGAGCCTGTGCGGTTCCGGCGCTTCTGACGATGTCTTATGTGGCGGTGATTGCCGATTGGTTCCGGCAAGACGGTCGAATGCTATTTTTCTGCGCTGGCCGTGCGCTTTTGGACGGTTTTGGGTTTAGTAAGGCGGGGGCGTCCGGGGCGCGGCTTGCTGTTCAGGCGTCGCTGGACGGATTCGCAGGTGATGAACGATGCGTTGCCCTTCGTGTAGCCCTCGAGGATGCCGGCTTTGACCATCTGCGAAATGCGTGCGCGGGATACTCCCAGCTTTTCGGCCGCTTCGGAGGCGGTGATGGTGTCGATGGCGTCAACGGACGCGTCGATGCTGGCGATCAGAACGATGCCGCCGTCGTGGCTAGGCGCATTGCCGAATGTCGCCTTCGGCATGGGGCTGTTATGCATGAGGCGCTGTTCGATTTCGCGGCGCAGCAGCGAAACCGCTTTGCGCGAAACTTCGGCGCGGCTGCGGCCTTTGACCTCCCCCTCGAAATCGAAGGGCATAGCGCTAAGCGAGCCTCCCGTAGGGTACAGTTCGAATTCATAGGTGTGTACCATCGCTTGCGTCCTTATCTTCCATGGGCTCGCGTTGGGCCCTCCGTATCTGATGCGCGCAAGAACGGTGAAGCTCCGGATCCGTGTTTCGAGTCTCTCAAGTCGAGGTGCTCTCCGCTTCGCTTCCTGCGTTGTGGAGCTGATACTACCCGGTTTGGAGGCGAAGCTGTTGGGTGACAGACAACACTTTGCAAAAGTACACATCTTCTATACGATTGAAAGCAAAAATATGCCTCTGAGCAGGACAGATGACGCGACGTCATCGGGTTTTAGATTATTCTGATAAGTAGTTTTGAATAATAGGTAGGAGTATGTTTTGCAGCGTATTAATTAGTCCAAATCGCTCGGTTCGAAAGAATCAACAAGTGTGAGCAGCTCTTGTTTTTTGTGGATATCGAGTTTTGCGTAGATGCGGCGCGAATGGGTGCGGATTGTGTTCTCGGACACAACAAGTTCATCAGCGATATGGGCAACTGTGTTTCCTCGAGCCAGCAGCTCCATGACTTCCGCTTCGCGGGCGGAGAGGCGATAGTGCTGCTGTAATGCGGCGCACTGTTTGGAGATGCGGTCACGATATGCAGGCGCATCAGCGCTTTCGGAGACGTAATTCTGATCGTCGTTTGAGCCTGTCGAATCGGCGGAGTTTTCAACAGTGTCCGTTTTGATTTGAACCCGTGGGGCATTAAGCGCGATGAACTCGATGTTTTCAGCAGATGCTTTTCCCGGAATAAGGACTTGTCTGAATCCGCCCTGGCCCACAAAGTACATAATTGCCAGAAGCCACATAGCCACGGCGGCTGCGCCGACCACAGGGGAAAGGCCTGCGGATGGCATGGATTCCATGAGAATGCCTCCCAAGAATCCTAAATCATGCAGTATATAGACGATTCCGCCGAAGAAACCGTATATGAATACAGGGTTGATGCCGCGATCGCGTGACGCCTGCGCGCACTGAAGCATCATCAGCATGATTCCGCAACTGTAGAACATGTACATGGTTCCGGCGAAGATGCTCGAATATCCCTCGCCCAGAAACATCAGTAGAAAAAATGCAGTCATGACCAGGGGGAAAAGAACGCGATATGCGGTAAGCACATTGATTCGAACGCTTTTTTGTCGCCAGAGAAGCAAGAGGATGATGGCAGCGATTATCGATCCGAGCATGGACATTACATTAACAAGGCTGCCCACTTCAGGGTCGTAAATAGCGAGAGAGCGCATAATGCCGCACCCGAATCCCAATGCGCCGATGGAGAGGGCGCTGCGCCAGTAGTCTTTGAGCACGCGCTGATAGACCTGAGGATGTTCGCGTGGTACGTCTTCAAACATCGGTTGATTGAGATCAATGTTGCGGCTTCTCACAAGAATGCAAAGGCCGAATAAAGGGAGAAACACGATGGGAATAAGAAGTGCCGTGACAGCACGCGGAATTAAGTAGAACGAGAAGTATATGAGTGCGGAGTAGGCGGTGCCCAAAATGAGGTCGTGCGTTCCGGAATCGGGATTTTGACTCGCAAAAAGACGTTGCCAAAGCATGTAAAACCCTGCTGAGCCTAACCCTAAAAGGCCGCCACCTATGGTCATGAATACAAGTGTCATCGGCTCGAGGTACATTGCGGCGATAAGACATGCCCATCCAAGGAAATAAGGAATGCCCGCTCCAAACACGAGGAATCGACGAGTTGCCCAAGGCAGGCAGTAAGCCCCTAGAGCACTCGCAAGGTAGCTTATTCCGAATACAATGGACTGAGTTGCGAAAAAGCAGTAGAGGATTTGCTGCGTCTGGAATTCAATGGGAAGGAAGGGGAATACGCCGCCCCATACCCCTGCGGCATTGGTGGCCAGGAAGAGCGCGTAGCCCAATGCACATGCGTTCGGTTTGAACAGCGTCCAAGACTTCATGTACCCCTTCTTTCCAATGGATGTCCCGCATTATTTTCGCATATGGCTCAGCAGTCCAAAACAGAGCGCGAAAACTCTGTTTTAAGGCGTCGCCTCTCTGAGCAGGCATTTCTTAAAATTCATACATTTTATGCGACAAGGTAATATGGATTAAGAGATACAGTGCTTACATGGCGAAAGCCTCAAGTGGGGGGATTGACGTAAGGTCAGCGGGGCGTTCGGCAGTTATTGCTCCACCGGGTCGCATAAAACAGAAATGCGAGTCTGGACAGGAATGCGTGCTGGACTTTCTGGTGGATGTCTGCGACGCGTCTCGTCGGTCGAACTTCAGATTCTCCTTCTTGGGCAAGTGCGGGTTGTCCGCATCGCCACGATAGGAAATATCGGAACACAGAAGGGGGAGACATGGTGGAGAAGGCACAAGAAAAAGCCCTGTCGCGCCGTACGTTCGTGAAGGGATCCGCCTTGGCTGGTCTCGGCCTTGCGGCCGCCGGTGGCACGGCGACGCTCTTTGGCTGCTCTTCGAACACTGGAGGCGAAGGGGAAGGCCAGCAGACCGAGGCGGCGCCCGAAGAGAAAATTGTCTGGACGCATTGCGCAGTCAACTGCGGCAGCACGTGCGTTCTGCAATGCCACGTTCAAGACGGGGAAATTAAGTACATCGAATCCGATAATACGGGCGATTCTGCTATGGATCAGCCGCAGCTTCGTGCCTGCCTGCGTGGTCGTTCGCTGCGTCGCTGGCTGCAGAGCCCCGATCGTCTGAATTACCCCATGAAGCGCGTGGGTGAACGTGGCTCGGGTGAGTACGAGCAGATTAGCTGGGACGAAGCGATTCAGACCATCGCCGATGAAATGAAGCGCATTCGTGAGACGTATGGCGATGAGGCCATGACCGTGCATTATGCTTCCGGTGTGTCTTCGGGCTTGATGGGCAGTTCTGTGGTCAATCGCCTTATGAACGTCACTGGCGGCTATTTGAACTATTACGGTTCTTACAGTTCGGCTCATATCTCCGCCGCAGGCACCTATACTTATGGTGGCGGCACGTATGGCAGCAACTTCCTTACGCTGCAGGATGGCGAGCTTGTGGTCATGTTTGGCAACAGCCCCGCTGATACGCGTATGGGTGGCGGCGGTCACACTCACGACTTTGCTTGGATGCGCGAGGCGAAGAATCTCGAAGTCATCAATATTGATCCTCGCATGACCGATACCACATGCGGTCAGGGTGGCGAATGGATTCCTATCCGTCCCGGTACCGATGGAGCGCTGTGTGCGGCACTTGCGTACGAAATCATCAACAATGGCTGGGCAGACGAAGAGTTCCTGCATAAGTACTGCGTCGGTTACGACGAGGAAACCATGCCCGAGTCCGCCAAGGGCCAGAATAAGTCTTACAAGGACTATATCTTGGGTACTGGTTACGACAAAACGCCCAAGACGCCTGAGTGGGCTGAGCCTATTACGCTGATTCCCGCCGCAAAGATTAAGGAACTGGCGGAAAAGATTGGCACTACGAAACCTGTCTACATTTGCCAGGGCTATGGTTCGCAGCGTCACTCCAATGGTGAGATTACTTCACGTGCCATCATGATGCTCCCTCAGCTGGTTGGCCAGATCGGTCTGCCTGGCACTACTGGCGGACGACGCGAGGGCAAGTCGGCATTTGCTCTGTCCAGCTTCCCTGCGGGAGAGAACCCCGTTAAGACGAGCCTGCCTACGTTTATGTGGCCCGATGCAATTCGTCGCGGCGAGGAGCTGACTGCGCTTAACGCTGGTGTTCAGAACGCCGAGAAGCTCTCCAGCAGCATCAAGTTCATTTGGAATTATGCAGGTAATACGCTGACCAATCAGCATTCCGACATTAATCTGACGCACGACATCCTTAAGGATGAGAGCCTGTGCGAATTCATCGTCACAAGCGAAGTGTTCATGACCGATTCGGCAAAGTATTCCGACATCATCATTCCCGACTTGACGTTGCAGGAGCAGTACAGTCTTTCTGCAAACGGATATGCCGACAATATGGAAGCAATCGTCTACGGCAGCCCCGTGTATGATCCTCAATTCGAGCGTCGCGGCATATATGAGGTGTGCACCGAGATTGCCGATAAGCTTGGGGTCAAAGATGAGTTCACCGACGGTGGCAAGACTCGCGAAGATTGGCTGCGCCAGATTCTTGATGAGTCGCGTGAGACGTATCCCGAGCTGCCTGATTGGGATACCGGCATGGCTCAGGGCGTGTGGAAGCGCACTCCCGAGGCGACCATCAGCCTCCAGGCGTTCATCGAGGATCCCGAGGCGAATCCTTTGCCTACGCCTTCTGGAAAGATTGAGATTTACTCCGAAACGCTTGCTGGTTTTGCTGACACGTGGGAGCTTGCCGAAGATGAAGTCATTAGCCCCATTCCTGAGTTCGATCCGGGCTTCGAGAGCTATGTGAGCTTGACCGACGAGTACCCGCTGCTGCTCACCGGCTTCCATTACAAGGCGCACACGCATTCCTCGTATGCCAACAATGAGATCATCCAGACGGCTGCTCACCATGAGCTGTGGATCAATCCCGTTGATGCCGAAGAGCGCGGCATTGCCGATGGCGACGAAGTGCGCGTGTTCAACGATCGCGGTGAACTGCGTATTATCGCCAAGGTGACGCCTCGCATCATTCCCGGTACTGTGGCAATGCCTCAGGGCATGTGGCATGATGCCGACATGAACGGCGACAAGATTGACCATGGCGGATGCATCAACACCGTCACCATCTATCGTCCGTCGCCTTTGGCCAAGGCAAATCCGCAGCATAGCAACATCTGCCAGGTCGCGAAGGCGTAAGGGGGAACATCATGACGCAATACGGATTCCATTTCGACGGCACGCGCTGCACGGGCTGCAAAACCTGCATGCTTGCGTGCAAGGATTACCATAACCTGTCCAACGACGTTGCCTTCCGACAGATCTATGAGTATGGCCTGGGAGAGTGGACGCAGGATGGCGATGGCTGGACCTGCACCACGTCCGTGTATTACATCTCTGAAGCATGCAACCATTGCGAAAGCCCGATGTGTTTCGCAAGTTGTGCGCAGGGAGCAATCATCAAGGACGAAGAGACCGGCCTGGTGTACATCGATGCCGAGAACTGCATTGACTGCGGCGCTTGCGCTGAAGCGTGCCCGTATTCCATCCCTAAGCGCGACGCCGAGAACAGCGTGTATGTGAAGTGCGATGGCTGCCGCGATCGTCTCGCGGAGGGCAAGCAGCCCATTTGCGTGGAAGCATGCCCCTTGCGTGCGCTTGATTTCGGCGATATCGAGGAGCTGCGTTCGACGTATGGAGATGTGAGCGCCATTGCTCCGTTGGCGGATCCTTCCCAAACCATTCCGAGTTTGGTCATCACCGAGCCCAAGAATGCTCTTCCGTTCGATGACACCACGGGAGCCATCCTCAACCAGGTTGAACTGGTGTAGCTTTGCATCTCGCAATTCCCGAAAATAAGATTTTCGGGATAGCGTGAGGCACAACGATTGACGTCGGGTCGTCCCCTCCTCCCTCCCTTAGACGACCCGCGACATCACGCAAGGGCCGTATGGCGATAGTGCCGTACGGCCCTCTGAATTCATGGTAGTATGGGCGGCCGGGAGGTGGTTCTGCGGCATGCAATACGGATTCCATTTCGACGGCACGCGCTGCACGGGCTGCAAGACCTGCATGCTTGCATGCAAGGATTATCACGATCTGCCGCCTGATATCGCATACCGTCAGGTGTACGAATATGCAGGTGGGTCGTGGACGAGCGACCGAGGCGGTCGATGGGAGCAAAATTGCTTCGCGTATTATGTGTCGAACGCTTGTTGTCATTGCGATGGGCCTGCATGCATGAATGTCTGCCCAACGGGCGCTATGCATAAGGACGAACTCGGGCTGGTCAGTGTCGATGCTCGAAAGTGCATCGGGTGTGGTTACTGTGCCTTGTCGTGTCCATATCGTGCTCCCAAAGTCGATCGGAAGGCGGGCCATTCCGTTAAATGCGATGGCTGTCGTGATCGGGTATTGCAAGGCTTAAATCCCATTTGCGTAGAGGCCTGTCCGCTTCGTGCTTTGGATTTCGGCGAAATAGGGGAGTTGCGTACCATGTACGGCGATGTGGCTGAAGTGGCGCCTCTGCCGCCTTCTTGCGCGACGCAGCCGAATCTGGTCGTTACGCTGCCGCACGGTGCTCGCCCGCCTGGATCAAATGAAGGAAACGTAGTAAATCAACGTGAGCTGGTATAGGAGGAATCGTGTCGGAAGTTTGCAGTTCTAAGGGGCGCGCTCAACTCGAGGGCGTGGTATTCGTGGGGCAAACGCTTGCTCCCTTGTTCTTGAACGACCCCGCCCATGGAGCGCTCGATGAAGAGCTTGCTGCCATGTCGTCGCTTGACGTTGACGCTGCGGCGGCGGAATGGCCGTTCGTTTCCGCCGAGGAAGCGTGCGGCGCATTGAGCCTGATGAAGCAGGGACTTTCGGAAGGGCCGCATGCCGATGCCCTTGTCTGGGAGTATCGTCGCTTGTTTGTGGGCCCTGCCAAGATGCCTTGCCCACCTTGGGGTTCGGTGTATACCGATCGCGACTGTGTCGTGTTCGGAGAGTCGAACCTTGCGTTGCGTGCCTGGATGCGCAAATGCGGTATTCAGCGTTTAGGCGATGAGAAAACTCCTGAAGACCATATCGGATTGATGCTCGCGCTTTTGGCTTGGCTTGCCCAAGAGAAGCCGGAGCTCGTGAAGGAGTTCCTCCTCGACCATCTGCTGCCGTGGTCTTCTCATTACCTCGATCAGCTGGAAGAATCCGCGCAGCAGCTTTTCTACAAGGGTCTGGCGCAGATAACCAAGGCAAGTCTCGAGGGTATGCAGGAGGCATTCGGCCTCGAGGTCACTTATCCGCGCTTCTTCCGATAAGAAAGCGACTTGCCATGATTGTTGGCGTAGACATGGCGATGAGCGAGCTGACGCTGGTGCTTTTCACCACGTTGGCTCCATCGGGCACCCTTGCGTTTCTTCTTATGGGTGTCATGTCATATATTGGTCGCATCGACTCCGAGACACGTTCAAGGATTGATCGCCACCTTTATGTTCCTCTGGTTGTGGCTTTGGTGGGACTCGTCATGTCGGCTACGCACCTGGGCAATCCGAGCAATGTGCTCTATGTTTTTGCGCGAACGGGTTATTCGCCCCTATCGAATGAAGTGGCGAGCGCGGCGCTTTTTCTGGCTCTTGCGGGGGTGTATTGGCTGCATTCGTTTTCGCGAAAGCCTGCTCTGCGCTTAAGAGCTATCTGGTTTGCACTCATCTGCATTGCGGGAATCGTGTTTATCACGCTTATTGCATTTGCGTATGCAGCTGACACTATCGTTTCGTGGAATACGCCATATGTGCCAACCAATCTCTGGCTTTCTGCGTTGGTAGGGGGTCCGATTCTTGCCCTCGCTAGCCTGAGGTTAGCAAGGGCCGAGTTCGTCCGAGGTAAGATTGCTCGGATTTTTCTCATAGAATCTTTCATTGCTCTTATCGCCAATGTAGCTTGCATGTCGTTTCAGAACGAGGCGCTTAAGGAAGTGTCAAACGAGTTGTCTACTGCAATTGACCTGGTTCCGTTCTACGGAGTTTGCATCGTAGCGTTTGCTTTGCTTACCGCAATTTCTATAGCGATGCAGTGGATGCTCGACGTGCGTGATGGGGCTTTCGAGGGCGCTTATAGGCGCAAGCGTATGGGGCATGATTCAAACGCGCTGCATGAATCGGGCATCGTTGCGTTGCAGGAATTCGGATTCGAAGACCAAGAAGCAGGCTCGAATCAGCGTAGGGCGGATTGCGTCTCGAGACGTGCGTTTATAGCGAGCGTCATCGCATGCATACTGGTGTTCACGGGCATATTTCTCACGCGTTTTGCGTTCTATTCTATGCATCTCACGATTGGTCTAGGAATGTAAGGGTTCGTTTAGTTTTGTTAATCGGTGTGTGCATGCTAAATTGCAAAATGCCTAAGGGTGTCGTACAGCAGTTTTAAGCATGCATCAGCTTTAAGGTCGCATTGCTTTTGGTCTTATGAGCCGGTTCTTCCAGATTTACGGAAGGGCCGGTTTTTTGTTTGTTCGTCGCTGAGCAAGAACGCTTGTGCTGCTAACCGAATTTCAACGCAATCGCATAGCTGAAGCGAGGAAGGATTTGCGACTTGGCAGCAGCATGATTCGCAAGAATCAGGCAAGGGTTCGGCAAGGTTTATGCAAGGGTTCGGCAAGGTTTGGAAGCTAGCATTGAAATAGTTGAGTCCACATCGGCTCTACAAGTTTTGCCTTGACAATATAGCTTATAGACTATATATGAAAGGAGATGATATGTGGAACATCCAATATTTGAGGACCAAGATGGCTGATCTCGATACTTATCTCAAAAAGCATGGGATTACCGAAGAGCAAATGCAGGTGGCACGCGAGCGTACACGGGCGGAAATCGATGCATATTGCTTGCGGGAGGCGCGTAAGGCGTGCAATATGACTCAAGTTGAGCTTGCCGCCGCAATGGGCGTTTCGCAGAATCGGGTATCCCGCATGGAAAACGGAGAGCTAGGCTGCATGAGCCTCGATTCCATTCGACGCTACATTGAGGCAATAGGCGGCACGATGTCGATTGTCGCGAATCTTCCTACAGGGAGAGTTCTTTTGCGATAGCCCAGCTGCTACTTCTGCGCCGCAACCCAGGCGCGCACGCATTCGAGGAATGCCTTTGTGGCAATTGAGGCAGTGTCGTAGGAGCGAACCGCGATGGCAAGCTCGCGATGCGTGGGGATTTCGGGTTCCACAAACGCCAGGTCGAATGGCGCGTCACGCAGCATGAGCTTGGCGAACAGGCTGAATCCCAACCCTTCGCTCACCATTCCCATGACGGCAAAGTCGTTATCCAGGGTGAACCGCGTTTTGGGATGCACGCCGTGGCGGTCGAAGAGCGCATCGAATTCCGAATGAGCGCTTCCGCGTACTTTTATATAGGGCTCGTTTGCCAAAGCCTCGGCGGGAAAGAAGGAGGCTTGCGCCAGGGGATGGTCGTGCGCGACCACCGCATAGATGGGATCCTGGGCGAGCGGGATGCAGAAGAGTTGCTCATGCGCTGCCGGCAGCACCAAAAACGCGCAGTCAAAGTCTCCGTTCAAAAGATGATTTTCAACCTCGGCCTGGTCTTCGATGCATGATATGTGCAAATCGACTTTGGGATGCTGTTTTAAAAACTCGCTCACGATTCCGGGCAACCAATGAATGGCGACGCTGGCGAATGCCGCGATGCGCACCGTGCCCGATTCCAAGTGATGCATCTCATCCAGACGCGTTTGGAGCGATCGCTCGGTATTGTGCACGTTCTGCACGAGGGGGAGAAGCTCTTGTCCGTCGGGGGTAAGCGTGACACCCGTCCGCTCGCGCGCGAACAGGGCAGTGCCCATCTCCTTTTCCAACGATGCGATTATGTAGCTGATGCCCGCTTGGGTGTAGCCAAGCTCTTCGGCGGCGCCTTTGAAGCTGCCGACTTCCGCCACCTTGAGAAATGCTTCGTACTTGGAGTTGCCCACGCCCTGCTCCTGCTGTCGCTGGTAATTTGCTATATAAGAATATCTTATATCAATAGAAAGATATTCCAGTTTTACTTTTATTGAGGGCGCCACTAAGATGCAGCTTCGGAATTACACACGAGGATGCCGCGAAAAGAGGTGCACGAAATGAAGAGAAGCTGGATGTTCGTTATGCTGGTGGTTCTGCAGACCGCCATTTATGGCGCCGCGAACGTGGTCATGAAAGTTGCGTATACCGACATCCCGCCTCTGTGGTGCACCGCTTTGCGTTTCGGAATCGCGTTTGTCGTGTTCATGCTGCTGTTCGGACGCAATATTGGGTCGCAGCTTCGCTGTGCAGGCTTGCGCGCTTGGTTGCCGTCGAGCATCTGCATGGGGGCGACGTTCATCACCAGCAGCCTGTCCGTCAACCTGACCAGCGCCACGAATGCCGGGTTCTTCATTGCGCTTCCGATGCTGTTTGCCCCTGCGTTCGCGCTGGTTCTCATGCATAGGCCCTATCGGTTGAGCATCGCGGCGCTGCAGCTTGCAGTGCTGGTGGGGCTGTATCTCCTGTGCTGCAATGGCGGTGCGCTGAGCATCGGGCCGGGCGAGCTTGTGGGCCTTGCGAGCTCGGCGTTCTTTGCCGCCGCACTGGTTCTGAGCGAGCGCGATCTGTCGGACGCGAACGCTCATGTGGACGCCAAGGGGCTTTCCGCCACGCAGACGGGCGTCACGTTTGTGTTCGCTCTTGCGGGTGCTTTGCTCTTCGAGCCCACGCCGGCCTTCACCCAGGTGCCGGCTATCAGCTGGGCCGCAATTGCTTTCCTCGCACTATTCGGCACTTGTCTGGCGTTCTTCCTCCAGAACACTGCGCTCGCGCATCTGCCTTCCGCAACCGTTTCGGTGGTCCTGTGCGCCGAGCCCGTGTTCACGGCGGTGCTCTCGGCGATGTTCTTGAGCGAGTATCTGAGCGCGATGGGCATTGCGGGCGCTGCGATCGTGGTCGCCTGCACCGTTGCCGCGACGCTGCTCGATGAAAGGCCTCAGGTGAGAAAGGGTCGTAAGGCCGTTTCGAACGGTTTGGCACAAAGACTCTTGCGGGTATGCCGCCGAGGCTATGCCGTTCGCGCCACCGACGGAGACTGACGCTTCTTCGGTTTCTTCAGGGCCTCTGAATCTTCGTTTGCCTTCAGCAGCATTTGATTTCATGCTCGCAATGGGGGCGATAGTCCGACCGTTGGCAATTTCTCGGAGTATGTAATCCAATTCTTTGTCCAGAATTGGTGCGACGTCAGTTTTGGTGAGTATGTAATCCGATTAGAGGCCTGCAAGCGAATGCAGGTGCGCAATTGGACTTGGTTGCTTCAGGAAAGACCTGGTCAGCGTCTTTTAAAATACGATTTAAAGCGCGCTATAGTCGCAGTAAGCTCCTATGCGATGAAATAATCCTTGGTTTTGGATTACATACTCACCAAAACTGGCGGCGTCGTTCAAATCGACGCAGTTTTGGATTACATACTCCGAGAAATTGCCAATACATTTTTGCCGCAATGCCGCCTGGGTGACCTCATCGTGCTCATTTGTCGCGCAGCATCTCAAGAGCAGCCTATTACAAGGAATCGCATCGTGGCGCATGGCTGAATACTTTCCTGAAGCGCCACTTAGCTTCCCTGCGGGCGGAAGCCGGTCCAAAGAGTGCGTAGTGCCGGGGCCTCTTTGGACCGTTCATGTTCCAGGTTTCTATCGCTTGGCAGAGGCGGGCGGTAATACTGCTTTTCTTAGTAGCATTTGCTTGTACCGATGGTCTTTGGTGGTGATTCGTACCCGCTTGCCCATGATGCGTGCTATGTTGCTGATGAGGGCATCAAAGTGAAAGGGGCTGGCCAGATCCTGATAATAGACAGACGCGATGTCTATTCCTTCTGCGGCGATGGCGTTTCTGCGGCGGTCATCCTTTACGCGATTCGTCCAGCCTTCGTGTGAGTCGAAGCCCTGGTACTCTAATCCAAACTTCTGCTCTGCCCAAAGCAGGTCTATCCTGCGTTCCCCATGTATCGTGTTTACGCGATGATTAAGCGTGGCCCCTTTGAATCCCATGCCCCCGATTCTTGCTGGTCCCGTAACCATAAGCGCTAAGGCTGTTTCCATGGGAGAAGCGGAATTATCCAGGACGTATTTCAGCACAGTGCGGAGTTTTCCCAGTCCATGCGCACCGGGCACGGAATCGGCGAACGAGGCAATTCTTTTACACGAGGTGAGTCGGTTCTCGCGATTGTAGAATCCCCAGTCTTTGATTGTCATGTGGGGCAGCTGCTCTTGCGCTTGGCTTGCGGCAAATGCATAGACGTCTTTTCTGGCTATGTCTGGTTGACTGTAAGTTCGCGTTCCGTACGTTTTAGGGTTCTCTTCTTCGAGTCCAAAAAAGTCTTCAGGCTCGATTTTGCGCATTGCGGACGCGTTCGTTGCTTGGGTCTCAGAAAAACGCGGATTGGTATTGGGTTTGAGCGAATAGACGCCGCATAGCTCGAAGATAGCAAGGGCCGCGTCCAGCTCGGGCAGGGTGGCGCATAGCTGCAACGAGCATAGTTCCGGCGACACCACCATTAATTCGTCCGTAAGGCGGATGAAGGCTCGGTTCGGCAAGTCCGAATGGCATGAGTGTCGGATGACATTTTTCTCAGAATGCGAGTGCGACCTGCCTTTTACGAGAACATGGACGGGCGGTTTGAGATAGGCTGGAAAGCCGCTTGAGGCGAGCGCGTCGAATACGGTTGAAGCGTCGCATGCGTCGAACTTTCCCGTGCGGGGCAAGCCCAGAATGTCGACTTTCGATACATTGGCCGCTCGAAAGAAGTCAAGTGCTGAAATATGGCTAAGACAGACGGTCATAGGTTTCACCGTTTCGTATTGTCGATGTGCTGGCTGGGCAGGGCATCGTTTTTGTTGGCTCCGTAGCGTGTTTATTCACTATTGCGGCACCGTGTTTTGGTCGCTGTGGCGTCGGCGGATCCAGGTGAAGGATGCGCCAATTGCGAATACATTGTCGAATCCGCTGCACGATACCTGTTCTCCCACAGCCAACAAAGCGCCATTTTGGAGAAAGAATCCACAATGAGGGAGAGAAATGGGAGATTAGCTAAGTAACGCGACGCTGAAGTATTTTATTTCTAGAAAATACTTACTATCTAAAAGAAACCTACAATCGGTTTTGCCTGTTCAGAAGCGCATTTGTTTTATAAGATTCCAGAAAACCAACACATCTCATGAAAAAAAGTCTTGACTTATTTTTTCATCGTGATTAAATTTTTCGTTTGCGTATTTACGTGGATTTGCGTATTTCACGCAGGGAAAGCAGGCTTGCAGCAAGGGTTCTGCAAGGGCGTGCGCCAAGCTTATCACAAGGGCTCGGGCGCGGGAACGCCGCTGCGGCAAAAGCCGTGCAGGCTTTCTCTGTAGAGCACGCAAGCGAACGCATACGCATCAATAGTCTGAATCCATTAAGGAAGGAAGACCCGTGGCCCAAGCAACTAGCCTCTATAGGGAGCGTCGCAGCTTTGCGAAGATTCCCGACGTCATGGATGTGCCTAACCTGATTGCCATCCAGACCGAAAGCTTTAAGTGGTTCATGAATGAGGGTATCACCGATGCCTTCAACGACGTGTGCCCGATCGAAAACGCCACCAAGGATATGTGCGTCGAATTCGGCGACCATTACTTTGGTGACCCCAAGTACACCGTGGACGAGTGCAAGGAGAAGGACGTCTCCTATCAGGCCTCGCTCTATGCTCAGGTGCGCTTCATCAACCGCGAGACCGGCGAGATGGGCGAGCAGGAGGCGTTCATGGCCGACTTCCCGCTCATGACCCCGCGCGGTACGTTCATCATCAACGGCACCGAGCGCGTCGTGGTTTCCCAGCTGGTCCGCTCTCCCGGCGTGTACTTCAGCTCCGAGCGCGACAAGACCTCCGACAAGATCATCTACGGCGCAAAGGTCATTCCTTCCCGTGGCGCTTGGCTCGAGTTCGAGACCGACAAGCGCGACATCCTTTCCGTGCGCATCGACCGCAAGCGTAAGCAGCCGGCCACGCTGCTTCTGCGCGCGCTGGGCATCGCTGAGACCCGCGAGGAAATCATCGACATCCTGGGCAACACCGAGATGGTGATGCGCACGCTCGACCGCGACCCCGCCACCACCACGGACGAGGCCCTGATCGAGCTGTACAAGCGCTTCCGTCCCGGCGAGCCGCCCACCATCGACTCCGCCCGCACGCTGCTCGACGGCCTGTTCTTCAACCCGCAGCGCTACGACCTGGCCAAGGTGGGTCGCTACAAGGCCAACAAGAAGCTGGGCTTCGGCGAGGAAAGCGATTCCTCCACGCTCACGCAGGAAGACATCATCGCCACCATGCGCTACATCGTGAACCTGCATGACGGCGTCGAGGGCTTCGTGACCGACGACATCGACCACTTCGGCAACCGCCGCATCCGCACCGTGGGCGAGCTGATCCAGAACCAGTTCCGCATCGGCCTGTCCCGCATGGAGCGCGTGGTGCGCGAGCGCATGAGCATGCAGGAGCCTGACGAGATCAGCCCCTCCAGCCTCATCAACATCCGCCCGATCACGGCGGCCATCAAGGAATTCTTCGGCTCTTCGCAGCTGTCGCAGTTCATGGACCAGGCCAACCCCGCTGCCGGCATCACGCACAAGCGTCGTCTGTCGGCTCTGGGCCCGGGCGGTCTGTCCCGCGAGCGCGCAGGCTTCGAGGTGCGCGACGTTCACAACTCTCACTACGGTCGCATGTGCCCCATCGAGACGCCTGAAGGCCCCAACATCGGCCTGATCGGCTCGCTGGCAACCTATGCCCGCGTGAACAGCTACGGCTTCATCGAGACGCCGTATCGCCGCGTGGTCGACGGCAAGGTGACCGACGACGTGGATTACCTGACCGCCGATGAGGAAGAGAACTACGCAATCGCGCAGGCCAACGAGCCCTTCGACCCCGAGACCCGCGTGTTCGGCCGCACGGTCGACGGCGAGTTCGTGGCTTCCGAGCGCATCCTGTGCCGCACCCGCGACGCTGACGGCGTGTTCGGCGAGCCCGACGAAGTGCCGCCCACCAAGGTCGACTACATGGACGTGTCGCCGCGCCAGATGACGTCGGTGGCTACCTCCCTCATTCCGTTCCTCGAGCATGACGACGCGAACCGCGCGCTGATGGGCTCCAACATGCAGCGTCAGGCTGTGCCTCTGCTGCAGCCCCACGCGCCTTACGTCGGCACCGGCATCGAGCACCGCATCGCGGTCGACTCGGGCGAGGTGCTGGTGGCCCAGAACCCCGGCGTGGTTGACTACGTCGACGGCTCCACCATCATCATCCGCAATGATGAGGGCGAATTCGACGAGTACTTGGTTCCCAAGTTCCAGCGCTCCAACCAGTCCGGCTGCATCAATCACAAGCCTCTGGTGCGCAAGGGCGACGAGGTCCATGCCGGCGACGTGCTGGCCGACGGCCCCAGCTGCGACCACGCTGAGCTGGCTCTGGGTCAGAACCTCATGGTTGCTTACATGACCTGGGAAGGCTACAACTACGAGGACGCTATCATCATCAGCGAGCGCGTGGTTGCCGAGGACCTGCTGACCTCTATCCACATCTCCGAGTACGAGATCGACGCCCGCGACACCAAGCTGGGCCCCGAGGAGATCACCCGCGAGATTCCCAAGATCTCCGACGATATGATCTCTGACCTGGACGCTGACGGCATCATCCGCATCGGCGCCGAGGTGTTCCCCGGCGACGTGCTGGTGGGCAAGGTCACCCCCAAGGGCGAGACCGAGCTTACGGCCGAGGAGCGCCTGCTGCGCGCCATCTTCGGCGAGAAGGCCCGCGAGGTGCGCGACACCTCCCTCAAGGTGCCCCATGGCGCCGGCGGCCGCGTGGTGGGCATCCACCGCTTCAGCCGCGAGGCCGGCGACGACCTGGCTCCCGGCGTGAACGAGCTCGTGCGCGTGTTCATCGCTCAGAAGCGTAAGGTGCAGCAGGGCGACAAGCTGTCCGGCCGCCACGGCAACAAGGGTGTTATCTCCCGCGTTCTGCCCGTCGAGGACATGCC
This sequence comes from uncultured Slackia sp., assembly GCF_944321625.1. GTDB lineage: Bacteria > Actinomycetota > Coriobacteriia > Coriobacteriales > Eggerthellaceae > Slackia. Next base: position 62,418 of record NZ_CALUMA010000047.1, on the reverse strand, counting down.
GTACCTGGCCGACGGTACTCCGATCGACGTCATGCTGAACCCCCTGGGCGTGCCTTCGCGTATGAACGTGGGTCAGCTGCTCGAGTGCCACCTGGGCTGGGCTGCCAAGTGGGGCTGGTCCGACGATCCCGATTCCACCGAGCCTGTTGAGGGCCCGACCTACGTGGCTACCCCCGTCTTCGACGGCGCCACCGAGGAAGAGATTGTGGATGCCATCCAGAAGGCCAACCAGAACCTCATCAACCTCAACCATGCCAAGTACGGCGACCTGGCGCGCGACGAGTTCGTGCCCCAGCTGTCCACGACCGGCAAGGTTACGCTCTACGACGGCCGCACCGGCGAGCCGTTCCGCGAGCCTATTACGGTGGGCTTCCCCTACATCCTGAAGCTGGGCCACATGGTGGACGACAAGATTCACGCGCGTTCGACCGGCCCTTACAGCCTGATCACGCAGCAGCCTCTGGGCGGCAAGGCTCAGTTCGGCGGCCAGCGCTTCGGCGAGATGGAAGTGTGGGCGCTGTACGCGTACGGCGCTTCCAACGTGCTGCAGGAGATTCTCACCATCAAGTCCGACGACACCGCGGGCCGCGTGAAGGCCTACGAGGCCATCGTCAAGGGCGAGAACATCCCCGCTGCCGAGGTGCCCGAGAGCTTCAAGGTCCTCATGAAGGAAATGAAGTCGCTGGCCCTCAACGTGGAGATGATCGGCGGCGCCGACCACCATGCCATCAACTTCGATGCGGTCGACCTGGAAACCAGGGGCTCCAAGAACCCCATCCAGTCGCTGATCGAGGCTGATGCGGCCAAGACCGAGGCCGAGGAGCACGACGCCCTCACCGACATCGCGGCCGACCTGCAGTCGCTGATGTCCGAGAACCATGACGGCACCGATTCCGACGTAGAGAGCCTGATCGGCTCCGACGCTTCCGCGACCGACAACGGCGAAGGAGAAGAGCGATAAATGAGCAGCGAATACGATGTGAACAACTTTGACGCCCTGCGTATTTCCCTCGCCAGCGCCGAGGATATTCGCAGCTGGTCGCACGGCGAAGTGAAGAAGGCCGAGACCATCAACTACCGCACGCTCAAGCCCGAAAAGGACGGCCTGTTCTGCGAGAAGATCTTCGGCCCCACCAAGGACTGGGAGTGCGCCTGCGGCAAGTACAAGCGCGTCCGTTTCAAGGGCATCGTCTGCGAGCGCTGCGGCGTGGAAGTCACCCGCAGCAAGGTTCGCCGCGAGCGCATGGGCCACATCGAGCTGGCCGCGCCCGTGAGCCATATCTGGTACTTCAAGGGTTCGCCCTCGCGTCTGGGCTACCTGCTCGACATTCCGCCCAAGGAGCTGGAGAAGGTGCTGTATTTCGCATCCTCCATCATCACCTGGGTCGACACCGAGGCTCGCGACGAGGACGTCGACGAGCTGCGTGACGAGCTTGCGGCCGACCTCGAGGAGCTGGACGCCGAGCGCGACCGCTTGATCGAGGCCACCCGTCGCCTGTCCACGGAGTACGTGCCCGAGGACGACGAGTTCATCGACGACATCGACGAGGACGAGCGCATGAGCCCCGAGGAGGTCGACGAAGAGATCGCCGACATCTACGAGGAGTTCCAGGAGCGCAAGGCCCTGCGTTCCGAGGCGTTCGACGCGTTCCTGAAGATCGTGCCCAAGCAGCTGGTTCCCGATGAGGCGCTGTATCGCGAGATGCGCCTGAACTACAGCGACTACTTCCGCGGCGGCATGGGCGCCGAGGCTGTGCGCGACCTGCTGGACGCCATCGATCTGGAGAAGACCGCCGAGGATCTCAAGGAAATCATCGAGACGGGCAAGGGCCAGCGCCGCGCCAAGGCCATCAAGCGCCTGAAGGTCGTGGACGCGTTCCTCAACTCCGATCGCAAGCCTCACGACATGATCCTGGACGTCATTCCGGTCATCCCGCCCGATCTGCGCCCCATGGTGCAGCTGGACGGCGGCCGCTTCGCGACCTCCGACCTGAACGACCTGTATCGTCGCGTGATCAATCGCAACAACCGCCTCAAGCGCCTGCTCGACCTGGGCGCGCCTGAGATCATCGTGAATAACGAGAAGCGCATGCTGCAGGAGGCCGTGGACTCCCTGTTCGACAACGGCCGTCGCGGCCGTCCCGTCACGGGTCCCGGCAACCGCCCGCTGAAGTCGCTGTCCGACATGCTCAAGGGCAAGCAGGGCCGTTTCCGCCAGAACCTGCTGGGCAAGCGCGTGGACTACTCCGGCCGTTCGGTTATCGTCGTCGGCCCGTCCCTGAAGCTGCATCAGTGCGGTCTGCCTCAGCAGATGGCACTGGAGCTGTTCAAACCCTTCGTCATGAAGCGCCTGGTGGAGCTCGAGTACGCCGCCAACATCAAGGCTGCCAAGCGTGCGGTCGACCGCGGCGCGAGCTATGTGTGGGACGTGCTGGAAGAGGTCATCGTCGACCATCCCGTGCTGCTCAACCGCGCACCTACCCTGCATCGTCTGGGCATCCAGGCGTTCGAGCCGGTGCTGGTCGAGGGCAAGGCCATCAAGCTGCATCCCTTGGTGTGCACCGCGTTCAACGCCGACTTCGACGGCGACCAGATGGCAGTCCATGTGCCGCTGGGCAACGAGGCTCAGGCCGAGGCCCGCGTGCTCATGCTGTCCTCCAACAACATCAAATCACCTGCTCACGGCCGCCCGCTGACCATTCCTACCCAGGACATGATCATCGGTCTGTTCTACCTGACCTCCGTGCGTGACGGGTTCCCGGGCGAGGGACGCGCGTTCATCGACTTCGACGACGCGCTCAACGCCTACGACGCCCGCGCCGAGCTTGACCTCCAGGCCAAGATTCGCGTGCGCCTGACCCGCGACACCAAGGTCGCCACGTCCTACGGCGTGTTCGAGGAGTACAAGGCCGGCGAGCTGATCGAGACCAGTGTTGGCCGCATCACGTTCAACAACGTGCTGCCCGAGGATCATCCGTTCATCAACTACGAGATGAACAAGAAGGAGATCGGCCGCCTGATCGAGGACTGCGCGAACCGCTACAGCATCTCCGAGATGCCCGCCATCCTGGACGGCCTGAAGGACGCTGGCTTCCACTACGCCACGCGCGCCGGCATCACCGTATCCATTTGGGACGCCACGATTCCGCCCAACAAGGGCGAGATCATGGCCGAGGCCGATGCCAAGGTCGCCGCGATCGACGAGGACTACGAGATGGGTCTCATGAGCCCCGAAGAGCGTCATCGCCAGGTCATCGACATCTGGAACGAGACCGCCGACGCCGTGGGCGACGCGATGGCTGCGAACTTCGACAAGTTCAACCCCATCTACATGATGGCTTCCTCCGGCGCTCGAGGCAACATCAAGCAGATTCGCCAGCTGGCCGGTATGTGCGGTCTGATGGGCAACACCAAGGGCGGCACCATCGACCGCCCCGTTAAGTCGAACTTCCGCGAGGGCCTGTCGGTTCTGGAGTACTTCATCTCCACGCACGGCACCCGTAAGGGTATGACCGACACCGCGCTGCGTACCGCTGACTCGGGTTACCTGACCCGTCGTCTGGTGGACGTCGCTCAGGACGTCATCGTGCGCGAGATCGACTGCGGCACCACCGAGGGCGTGCCTTACCCGCTGCACAACGAGAAGGGCGAGCTGGACGAGAACCTGGTCGGCCGCTGCCTGCTCGAGAACGCGGGCGAGCTTTCCGCGGGCGAGTACATCGAGTCCATGGATGAGCTCAAGGCTCTCGAGGCCGCGGGCATCACCGAGGTCGTCATCCGCACGGTCATGACCTGCCATGCCGAGCACGGCGTGTGCCAGAAGTGCTACGGTTGGGACCTGGCCACCGGCCGTCCCGTCAACATCGGCACTGCTGTGGGCATCATCGCTGCGCAGTCCATCGGCGAGCCCGGCACGCAGCTGACGATGCGTACGTTCCACGCCGGCGGCGTTGCTGGTGAGGACATCACGCACGGTCTGCCTCGCGTCACCGAGCTTTTCGAGGCGCGCAAGCCCAAGGGCCAGGCGGTGCTTGCCGAGATCGCAGGCACGCTGCAGGTGACCGGCGACAAGACCACCAAGACCCTTACCATCCACGATGCCGAGGGTAATTACCGCGAGTACGTGGTTTCGGCTCGCGCCCAGCTGCTCAGCGGCGTGACGGATGGCTGCGAGGTCAAGGTTGGCCAGCAGCTGACCAAGGGTTCCGTGAACCCGCACGACCTGCTGCGTCTGACCGACCCCAACACCACGCTGCGCTACATCGTTGCCCAGGTCCAGGACGTGTACGTGTCCCAGGGCGTAGAGATCAATGACAAGCACATCGAGGTCATCGCGCGCCAGATGCTGCGCAAGGTGGTCGTGCTGGACGCCGGCGAGTCCGACCTGCTGCCGGGTCGCCAGGTGAACCGCTACGAGTTCGAGCGCGTTGCGCATGAGTGCGAGGCCGAGGGCAAGCAGCCTCCCGTGGGCCAGCCGCTGCTGCTGGGCATCACCAAGGCATCGCTCGCCACGGATTCGTTCCTCTCGGCTGCGTCGTTCCAGGAGACCACCAAGGTGCTCACCGACGCCGCCATCGAGGGCAAGACCGACCACCTGGCCGGCCTGAAGGAGAACGTCATCATCGGCAAGCCGATTCCTGCCGGTACGGGCCTGCCCCGCTACCACAAGGTGGGCCTCACCTACAAGGGTCAGGCCGTCAAGCCCGAGGAAGAAGGCACGCTGCCCGATTACGCTCCCGCCGAGCTGCGCGAGATCGAGAGCCTGCTGCCGCAGCGCCCCGACTGGTCGCTCGACGACAACTACATGGGCGCGTACCCGAGCTACTTCGGCGCCGGCAGCTTCCGCGGCGGTCGCGGCCAGCAGCTCTCCGACGAGGATGCACGCCTCTACCTGTACGACGACCTGGGCGTTTCGCAGCGCTGGGCCAATAAGTTCAGCGAGGCCGGCATCGAGACGGTGGGCGATCTGGTTGGCTACACCGAGGACGAGCTCCTGCGCATCGAGGGCATCGGCGCCAAGGCTCTGGAGGAGCTGAAGGCCGGCCTGGAGGAGCATGAGCTGTCCTACCTGCTCGAGGACGACCTGGCTGCGTCCAACGACGACATGAGCCAGCTGCTCGACATGGTGTTCAGCCCCGATGACACCATCCTCATCGGCGGCGACGCTCCTGCGACCTTCAACACCGAGGGCGAGGAGATGCTGGGCGAGGCGCTGCCTCCGCGCAGCTACCATCGCGACCTGAGCGAGCTCGACGCCCTGCTGGGCGGCCTGGGCGACCTCGGCTTCGGCGAGACCAGCAAGAAGCATGAGGAAGAGTCCGACGAAGACTAGTCTTCGCGCAAAGGCTCTTCCATCTGCGGATTGATGCATCAAAGGCGACCCTTCGGGGTCGCCTTTTGTGTTAGGGTGGCGAGCAGTCAGAAAAGGGGAGGAATGCAATGGAAACCATTCTGTATGTGGATGCGTGCGTGAACCGTGAGACGTCGCGCACCGAGCGCTTGGCGCAGGCGTTGCTCGCTAAGTTGACAGATGGGCGAGAGGCGCACGTTTCGACGCTTGTGCTGGAAGATGCCGACATGCGCCCCTTGACGGGCGACGATGTGAATCGGCGCACGCAACTCGCTCGCGCGGGCGCTTTCGACGACGTGTTGTTCGACGCGGCAAAGCAAATGAGCCAGGCCGATACAGTGGTCATAGCGGCCCCGTATTGGGATTTGTCGTTCCCGTCCAAGCTTAAGGTGTACGTAGAGCATCTGTGCGCGCAGGGCGTGACCTTCAGATACTCCGAGGCCGGCGTGCCGGTGAGCCTATGCCGCGGCAAGCGCCTGTATTACGTCACCACGTCGGGTGGATATGTGGGCGAACTCGATTTCGGCTATCAGCAGATCAAGGTGCTCTTCACGCTGTTCTTCGGGTTCGAGACGGCGGAATGCTTCCGCGCGGAAGGCTTGGACATTGTCACCAACGACGCTGATGCTATTATGTCCGAGGCTCTGGCTAACATTGAGTCGGCCCAAGTTGATTAACGCAGGCAAGGTGCGGCAACGCAAACGAAGTACGCGATAGGTGAGCAGCATGGGTAAGAAGAAAAAGGCGACGAAGCCGGTAGAAAAAACGCAGGCGAAAAGTCCGGAAAGCACGAACGTGGTCGTTCTGGGCGATGAGCAGGTGGAGGGAGCGGAGCCGCTCGTGGCTGCTGATGCTGCAGAGGTCGCAGTGGTTGCTGACGCTGCGGAAGCCACTGACGCCGCAGGGATCGCAGAGGCTTCCGATGCCGTCGCCCCCGCGCCCATCGCGCCCATGACGGTGCCTGTCATGACGCCCGACGAGCTGACAGCGCACATCCTTGAAGCTGGCGGCGCCATCGAGGACTCCATCATCGCCATGCGTCGCTACTTCCACGCGCATCCTGAACTCTCCACCAAAGAGGTCGCTACGTCCAACAGCATTTGCGTGCGCCTCACGCGCATGGGCATTCCGTATGAACGCGTTGCGAAAACGGGCATTATTGCCACCATCAAAGGCGAAGCGCCCGATGCCTACGATGACCAGGGCAATCCGCGTCGCCGTATTGCCCTGCGCGCCGATATCGACGCGCTGCCCGTAACCGAGGAGACGGGACTGCCGTACGAGTCGCAGAACACGGGCGTCATGCACGCCTGCGGCCACGACTGCCATATCGCTATGATGCTGGGCGCCGCTCGCATCCTGAACGATATGCGTTCGCAGCTCCATGGCGAGGTGCGCATCATCTTCCAACCGGCAGAGGAGATTTCTATCGGTTCGCGCATGATGATTCGCGCGGGCGCCCTTGAGGGCGTGGACGGCTTGTTCGGCATGCATATCTGGAGCGATGTGGAAGCGGGCAAGATTTCATGCGCACCTGGTCAGCGCATGGCGAATACCGACTGGTTTCGCATCGATGTGGCGGGCGTGAGCGCGCACGGGTCCATGCCGCACAAGGGCGTGGATGCTATCGTGGTCGCCGCAGAGCTGGTGAACGTCATTCAGACATTGGTGAGCCGCGATATTTCGCCGTTCGAACCGCTGGTGGTGACCGTAGGCGAGATTCACGGCGGCGAGGCGCGCAACATCATGGCGGGATCGGCTTATCTCACGGGCACGGTGCGTACCTGGACCGAAAAGACGCGCAAATCCATTCCGGAACACTTGGAGCACCTGGTCAAACGTACCGCAAAGGCGCTGGGAGCCAGGGCGAAGCTCACGTATGAAGAGGGCAACGCCGGCTTGGTGAACGACGCTGCGAGCGCCGCCCGCGCAGAGCAGGCCGTGGTCAAGCTGTTCGGCGAAGATGCGCTGTCCGATTACCAGGGCACGCTGGCGGGCGAGGATTTCGCCGAATACCTCAAGATTGTGCCCGGCGTGTTCGCGTTCGTCGGGTGCCGCAATCCCAAGGTGGGGGCGGAGCATCCGCAGCACAGCTGCTTCTACCGCGTGGACGAAAGCGCCCTTGTGCGCGGCTCGGAGTTCGCAGCGCAATACGCCGTAGATTTCCTGGCGGAATAGAGGCGGCTCCCACCATGTCCGGCAATTCGCACACGCTTATAACGCCCAGCAAGAAACCACCGTATTTTGTGGGGCGGCCTATCGAATTCACAGGGTACGTGGACGATTTCGAGCGCGCCATCGCGGGTATCGAGTTTTCGCTGGACGGCGGAGACAGTTGGACGCCGTATGCCACCGAGGCTGTGGACAAGGAGCGCGGCGTGCGATGGCGCTTTGTATACACACCGCAGAAGCCGGGGCGGTATTTGCTGAAGGCGCGCGCGGTTCGCTCGGACGGCACGCCTTCGTCGTCGCTTGTGACCGGCTTCGCCTTCGAAGTGCTTCCTGCCATGACCATGTTTGGAAGCGCCCGCGTGCGCGCAATCGGAGGCGGCACGTTGGGCGGCGGCTGCCTGTTCCGCTCGCGTGAGCTGGTTGACATCACGCCCGACGATGCGGTGTTCCTGGCGCGTTCGCTGGGCATCGCCACCATCTATGACATGCGCACGCGCCGCGAGGTGGCGGCGCATCCTGAGCCGTATCTGGTGGGCACCAAGACCATCGCGCTGGAACCCGCCGAGGAACGTCGCAAGAAAGACGCCGACAAGCGCCTGGTGGCGGGCGTGATCGGCGCATACGGCGAACCCGAGGAGCGCATGCGCGAGAACTACCGGCGTTACGTGCGCGAATACCCGCTCATCGGGCAGGCGCTGCGCTCTATGGCGGCCGAGGGAACGCCGGCGCTGGTGCACTGCGCGAACGGCAAGGACCGAACGGGCGTGCTTGCTGCTGTGCTGCTTAAGGCGGCGCGGTTCGACGACGATGCCGTAATGGAAGATTATCTGCGCGTTAACGACGACCATGCCGATTTGATCGCCTCCGAAGCGGAACGCCTGGGCGTCGGCATGACGCAGCGCGAACGCTCCATCCTCATGTCGTTTCTGGAGGCGCGGCCTTCGTATCTGGAGGCATTCTTCGACGAGGCAGCGCGCGTCTACGGCTCGTTCGAGGGCTATGTGCGCGACGGCCTGCGCCTGACCGACTCCCACATCGAACGTCTTCGCATGCTGCTCCTGCCGCGTTGATGAACTGTGCGTAAACGACAGAGGTTTCGTCTTGCACTCCAGCGTGTCGTAGTAAAATAACAGCTTGTGCGTATTACGCGTATCGCAATAATCGATAGGAGCCTGCCGCATGTCCAATAACCTCACCTCTCGTTACGGCACCATGGTGTTTTCCGACCACGTGATGAAGCAGTACCTGCCTTCTGACACGTACAAGATGCTCTCGCGCACCATCAAAGAGGGCAAACCGCTCGACTTGGATGTGGCCAACACCGTGGCGCACGCGATGAAGACGTGGGCCATCGAGCACGGCGCCACCCACTTCGCGCATTGGTTCCAGCCGCTGACGGGCATCACGTCCGAGAAGCACGACTCGTTCATCGAGCCCGTGGGCGACGGCACCGCCATCACCAAGTTCTCCGGCAAGGAGCTGGTGCAGGGTGAACCCGACGCGTCGAGCTTCCCCAACGGCGGTCTGCGTGCCACTTTCGAGGCTCGTGGCTATTCCGCGTGGGACCCCACGAGCTACGCGTTCATCAAGGACGAGGTGCTGTGCATCCCCACGGCGTTCTGCTCGTACACCGGCGAGGCGCTGGACAAGAAGACGCCGCTTCTGCGTTCCATCTCTGCGATCGACACGCAGACCAAGCGCGTGCTGGCGCTGTTTGGCAAGCACCCTTCGCGCGTGGTGGTGAACGTGGGCACCGAGCAGGAATACTTCCTGATTTCCGAGAAGGATTACGAGAAGCGTCAGGATCTGGTCATGACCGGCCGCACGCTGTTCGGCGCGCCGCCGTGCAAGGGCCAGGAGCTTGACGAGCACTACTTCGGCGCCATCCGTCCTACGGTGAACGCCTTCATGAAAGAGCTCGATGACGTACTGTGGGGCTTCGCCGTTGCGGCGAAGACCAAGCACAACGAGGTGGCACCCGCCCAGCACGAGCTGGCTCCGGTGTTTTCCAACGTGAACCGCGCCATCGACGAGAACCTGCTCACCATGGAAGAGATGAAGCTGCTGGCCAGCCATCACGGCCTGGTGTGCCTGCAGCACGAGAAGCCGTTCGAGGGCATCAACGGATCCGGCAAGCACAACAACTGGTCCATTGGCACCGAGGACGAGAATCTGCTTGACCCCGGCGACACCCCCGAGGACAACCTGCAGTTCCTGGTGTTCCTCACCTGCATCATCGAAGCGGTGGACGACTACCAGGACCTGCTGCGCATGAGCGTGGCAAGCTGCAGCAACGATCACCGACTGGGTGCCAATGAGGCTCCGCCGGCCATCGTGTCCATCTTCCTGGGCGACGAGCTTTCCGCGATTATCGACGCGCTTGCCGAAGGCCATGAGGCTAGTCACGCCTCGCGTGCCTCGCTCGACTTCGGTGTGGACGTGCTGCCCAACCTGGAGCGCGATACTACCGACCGCAACCGCACCAGCCCCTTCGCCGTCACGGGCAACAAGTTTGAGTTCCGCATGCCGGGCTCTTCGGTGAACGTGTCCGATGCCAATACCATGCTGGACACCGCCGTTGCCAAGTCGCTCAAGAATTTCGCCGACGCCATGGAGACACGCGGCGAGGAGGACTTCCGCACCGCTGCCGTGTCGTACATCAAGCGCGTGCTGTCCGAGCACAAGCGCATCCTGTTCTCGGGCGATGGCTACTCGGAGGAGTGGCACGAAGAGGCGCGCCGTCGCGGCCTGTGCGATTTCCCCACTACCGCCGACGCGCTGCCGAGCTTCGTGGCACCCAAGAATCTGGCGCTTTTCGAGGAGATGGGCGTGCTCTCCGAGACCGAGGCGCGCAGCCGCTACGAGGTCAAGCTTGAGAAGTACAACAAGCTCATGAACATCGAGTGCACCACCATGCGCCGCATGGCTCGCCGCACGTATCTGCCCGTGATCAGCGCGTATGCCACCAAGATCGCCAAGGGCATCACCACGATTACCGAGGCCATGCCCACCGCCAGCATGGCGCACGAGCGCGCCGAGCTTGCCACGCTGACCGACGGCGTGAGCGCGATTTACGAGGATTTGGACGAGCTGGCTCGCCTGCACGAGAAGGCTGAGACGTGCTCCGATTCGCAGGAGAAGGCCAACGTCTATGCGCATGAGGTGAATCCTGCGATGGAGCGCCTGCGTGCCGCCGTCGACGCGATGGAGCCCATCGTGGCGCGCGAGTACTGGCCCGTGCCCACCTACGACGACATCCTGTTCTACGCGTAAAAATGTCGCGCCGGTCTTCTGGCCGGCGCCTGTGGTGAACGGATGTGGCGCTGTTCGCAAGTTGCGCCGCCCATTTTGAACCGCCTCCCATTTCTTGGACATGAGAAGTGGGAGGTTTCCTTATGACGGGAAGGCCTTTGTACGGCATCGATCTGGGACGTCGCGCCGCCGAGCTCTACGAAGGAGGGCATGGCCGCGATGCTATCGCGCTGCGAGGCAGCTGTGCTGCGAGGCAGTCGCAATTCCCCTCACCTCTAATGCGTCGGGGTAGCGCTCTCTCGATCGACGGTAGCATTCTCTTCTGCCAGTTCTTTCGTATTCCGTGGACGTTTTTGCGAGTTTACCGGGATGGATTTGGCTGTCATGGGTTGATTTTGGGTGTTTCGTCCTCTTTTTCGTATCGAACGAAGCGAGCCGTTCTCAACGTCCTTCAGAAACGCCTGGAAATAGCTATCGCTAACTTTTTTATAGGGATGCATAATCCGGGAAAGTCGCAAAAACGTCCACGAACTGTCAGTTTCTTGGCCGGCGAGTTGGTCGAATGCGCTCATGCTTTGCGACGGAGGAACTCTAATCTTACTCAGCCTGCTTTGTGTCTGGTTTGAATCGAGCTGCCCGTTTGTTGAAGCCCTGTGCTCCATGAGGATGTGCGGGGTGCCTTCGTGTATGATGCAATATTTGGAAATGATGCGCGCCTCGGCGCGCTTGCGAGTAATCGCCGATACACGAGGTGAAATATGGGATTTCGTTCTAAACTTGCGGCGTTCGCGGGCCGTGCGGCTCGCTGGGGCGGCGAGACGTTCATGCATCGCGCAGCGGGCAACATCCCGGGCGCGATCGCGCTCAAGATTGACCCGCTCGTTTTGACGGATCTGGCGCGCCAGGTGGATCCCGTGATTGTGGTTTCGGGAACTAATGGCAAAACAACCACAACGAATCTTATCGCCGACTGCCTGGCCACCTCCGGCAGGCCGCTTGTGTGCAACCGCGAGGGCAATAACTTGCAGTCCGGCGTGGTCACGGCGCTGTTGGTGGGGCCGGAAAAGGGGAACGTGCGAGAGGCGGGCGCGTCATCGACGCCAAAGGCTTCGCCGGATTCCCAGACCGCTGTGGGCGCCGCAGTCTCCGCCAAGCCCATCGTATGTTTCGAGTGCGACGAGCTTTACACCAAGTTCGTCTTGCCGCGCGTGAAGCCGCGCTATTTCATGCTGCTTAACCTGTTCCGCGACCAGCTGGATCGCTTCGGCGAAATCGACCGCATCCAGGATGTGATCGCTGAGGCTCTGCTCAAGACACCCGAAACCATCTTTATCTACAACGGCGACGACCCCTTGTGCGCGGCCATCGCCGACCGCGTGTCCAACAGGTCGTTTGCGTTCGGCATCAAGGGCGACCTGGGGCTTTCCGCCGACCGCGTGAGCGACAGCCGCTTCTGCCAGAAGTGCGGCGGCGTGCTGGAATACGAATACGTGCACTATGACAAGCTGGGCGCATACCGCTGCAAGGAGTGCGGATGGGGCAGGCCCGAGCTGAAGTTCGCCGCCGAGAACGTGCGCGCGACCGACGAAGGCTTCGTGTTCGACATTGATGGGCACGAGGTGCGCACGGGGCAAACGGGCGTGTACATGGTGTACAACGTGCTGGCGGCCTATGCGGCATCCAAGATGTCCTTCCTGGTGGAATACGATGGTTTCCAAAAGAGTGTATTGGCGTACCGGCCTACGAACGGACGCTTGCAGGTGTTCGATTTCGGCGAGCGCAGCGTGATGACCAATCTGGCCAAAAACCCCACTGGCTTCAACCAGAACATCCGCATCGTGCTGCAGGAGCAGGGGCGCGTACTGGCCTTGTTCGTCAACGACAACGACCCCGACGGGCACGATGTCTCGTGGTTCTGGGACATCGACTTCGAGAACTGGGCGCATATCGAAGGCCTCAAGGCGTTCGTGGGCGGCAGCCGCGCGAACGACATGCAGGTGCGCTTGAAGTATGCCGGCATCAAGGCCCAGATTGTGGATAACGTCGCTCAGGTTATGGAAGCGACTTGCGCCGAGGATGGACGCGCTTACATCATTGCCAACTACACGGCGTTGCCCGAAGTGCGTCGAGAGCTTGAAAAGCTGCATGCTGAATGGGAATCTACAGGAAATATTCCCTGGAGTGAACAAGTTTCGAATTCCGTTCAAGATTCTCAAAGTGATAAAGCGCAAAATATAGTACAAGACTCAAATATAAATGAAGTTTCTAAAGGAAACCAAGTATCCAAAGAGGGGAACTAATATGACGGTAAAGCCTCTGACAATCGTGCATCTGTTCCCCGAACTTTTGAACTTGTATGGCGATGGTGGCAACGTGATTTGCCTGCGCCGCCGGTTGGAATGGCGCGGCCTGCCTGTGGAAGTGCAGGAAGTGGGCATGGGTGACGCGATGGATTTTTCCCGTGCCGACATCGTGTTCATTGGCGGCGGTGCCGATCGCGAGCAGATGATCGTGAAAGACGCCATGATGGAGCGCAAAGCCGAGCTTTCGGCGTATGTTGCTGATGGCGGTGCACTCCTTGCCGTGTGCGGCGGCTATCAGTTCCTGGGGCACAGCTATGCGATGGACGACGTGGTGGTAGAGGGCTTGGGCATCATCGACATGGAAACGGTGCGAGGTGAGGGGCGCCTGATCGGTAACGCGGTCATCCAGAGCGATATCTGCGACATGCCCATCGTGGGGTTTGAGAACCACGGCGGGCGCACCACATTGGGCTCGGGCGTGAATCCGCTCGGCCGCGTGTTGGGCAAGACGTTCGGCAACAACGGTCAAGACGGCTTCGAGGGCGTGCACCAGGGCAACCTGATTGGAACCTATCTGCACGGCCCGCTTTTGCCTAAGAACCCCCAGGTGGCTGACTGGCTTATTGCGCGCGCATACGAGCGTCGCGGCAATGCGATTGAGCTCGAGCCGCTCGACGACGCCGAGGAGCTTGCTGCCAACCAGGTCATGGCTCGCCGCCTGGGAGTGGCATAAGAAGGCGATACTTAACGCGTCTGAAACGGATGACCTCACGTCAGGTGATACTATACCCGGATAAAGTGCTGCCGGCATGTTGGAGGAACAATGATCGATACGAAGGCATACGTCATCAAGCAGATCGAAGAGCGTGACATCCGTTTTCTTCGCCTGTGGTTCACCGATCTTCTAGGCGGCCTGAAAAACGTTGCCATTACGCCCTCCGATGTGGAATCCGCCTTCGAAGAGGGCGTGGGTTTTGATGGCGCGAGCGTAAACGGCCTGGCTCCGCTGCAGGAAAGCGACATGCTGGCGCACCCCGACCCCTCCACCTTCCAGATGCTTCCGTGGCGTCCCGCCAACAATGGCGTGGCACGCATGTTCTGCGATATCCGCACGCCCGACGGGGCTCCTGCGGCGGGCGATTCTCGCCAGATCCTCATGCGCGTGCTGGATAAGGCTTCCGACATGGGCTATTCGGTCAATGTGGGCACTGCCATCGAGTACTTCTGCTTCAAGAGCGACGAGGCGCCCGAGCCCATCGACCGAGGCGGCTACTTCGACCTTGCCCCGCTCGACAACGCGGCCGATCTGCGTCGCGACACCGTGCTCACCCTTGAGCAGATGGGCATCCCCGTCGAGTATTCGCACCACGAATCGGCGCCTGCGCAGCAGGAGATCGACCTGCGCTACAGCGATGCCCTTGCCGCGGCGGACGCCGTGATGACCTCGCGTCTGGTAATCAAGGAAACGGCATGCGAGCGCGGCCTGTATGCCACGTTCATGCCCAAGCCGCTCGAACATGAGCAGGGCAGCGGCATGCATATGCATATGTCGCTGTTCGACGGCACCGGCAACGCCTTCTTCGATGCCGATGACCCCGAGGGTTTTGGCCTTTCGTCGGTGGCAAAGCGCTATATCGCCGGCCTTTTGAAGTATGCTCCGGAGTATTCCCTGGTCACCAACCAGTACGTGAATTCCTACAAGCGCATCGTCTCGGGCTTCTGCTGTCCTACGCATATCTGCTGGGGCAATTCCAACCGCTCGGCCATGGTACGCGTGCCGCGTTACAAGCCCGCCAAGGGCAACTCCACGCGCGTGGCCGTGCGCAGCGTCGATTCGGCTGCAAACCCCTATCTGGCGCTTTCGGCTCTCATCGCCGCCGGTCTGCGCGGTATCGAAGAGAACCTTCAGCTGCCGGCACCGCTCACGGAAAACGCGTTCGAGCTTTCCGCCGCGCAGCGCGAGGAGCTGGGAATCGCCGCGCTGCCCACCGATCTCTCGCGTGCCGTGGACGCGTTCGAGAAGTCGGATTTCATGCGCGAGGTGCTGGGGGACGCCGCCCACGCTTGGCTTGTGGAGAACAAGCGCGCGGAGTGGGAGAAATTCCGCTCGCACGTGACACAATGGGAACTCGATCGATACTTGGCCACGCTGTAGAAAGGGGGCGTTGAGTTCATGCATTCGAAAACCATACTTGTTTCTTGCGGACGCACGATAACCCCCGAGCACGCTGCCACCCTGTTTGCCTCGATGGACGCTGAGGTGCGCGTGCTCAAGGCGCCCATCAGCCAGGTGATTTCCATGGGACGCAACCTCGACGCCGACTTGCTGGTGGTCGACGACACCGACGGGTCGTGCGACGTGGCGCGTCTCGCCCAGGCATTGACGGGCGGACCGGCCGCGCTGTTCCTGGTCGTCGACGAAGGCGATATCGAGACGCTGCGTCTTCCCATGCAGGTGTCGCTCGACTTTGCGTCGTCAGGGGCATCGGATGAAGAGATGAAGCTGCGTTGCCGCAGGCTTCTGTGGCCGGGCGAGGCCACGGCCGACGCCGATTTCGTGCATGTGGGTTCGATGACCATCAATCTTGCCACCTACCAGGTGAAAGTGGCGGGGGAGCCCATCGACCTCACGTTTATGGAATACGCGTTGCTGTCGTTTTTGGCCACGCATCCCGGACGCATCTATTCGCGCGAGGTGCTTCTGTCGCAGGTGTGGGGCTTTGACTATTATGGCGGCAGCCGCACGGTGGATGTTCACGTGCGACGCTTGCGTGCCAAGCTGGGCCCCGAGATGGCGCAGCATTTGGAAACCGTGCGCGGCGCAGGATACCTCTGGGTGAACTAGTAAGTGCCTCCTGCGAGATGTCTTGCATCGAGATCAGGGTTGGTTTCTGTCGCCCAGCGTTTTCGGAGGCAAGGCAGTCGTTCATGCTGCAGTTTTTCATGGGTCCGGCGAGTATTCTCGCCGGACTTTTTGCATAATGGCTGGTCAAAAGGGTGCAGTATTCTGCTCTATTTCTCATGGCGTGCGAAAACTGCAGCATGAACGACACTTTCCGCTCTGCACTCCCTAAACGCCTTGTTTCGCGCACGTAACCTAGCATTTCCTTCCTATTTCGTACGTGAATCGCTTTAGTTAACTAAAGCGATTCTTGAGTTTCTGCTCCAAGACCCGCCCCATAATTCGATGCGTTGCAACGCAATCCTACGCTCCTATGCGGGGAACCAGTATCAATGTAGAAGAAGGGAGCGGTAATGTTCGATTCAGGTACGACGGGCTTCATGATGGTATGCGCCATGCTGGTGTTCCTCATGACGCCGGCACTGGCGTTTTTCTATGGCGGCCTCACGCGTCGCAAAAACGTGGTCAATACGATGATCATGTCAGTAGGCGTTCTGGGCGTCGTTGGCGTGCTTTGGGCAGTGGCGGGATGGTCGCTCGCGTACGGAGGAGACGGGTCGAATCCCGTGTTCGGAGGATTTGACCAGCTTCTTTGCCAAGGAGTGCTGGCCAACCTTTTGAATGGGGCCGATGCGGCGCTTTCGCACGACACGTATCCCGCGCTTGTCGACGTGGCGTTCCAGATGGCATTTGCCATGATTACGGCCGCCATTATCACGGGCGCTGTAGCGGGCCGTATGAAGTTCGGCGCGCTGTTGGCGTTCGTCGCCGTGTGGTGCCTGGTGGTATACGCTCCGCTTGCGCACATGGTGTGGGGAGGCGAGGGCAGCCTGATTGGCGACACAATCGGCGCGCTGGACTTCGCCGGAGGCGACGTGGTTCACATTTCCTCCGGCCTCACTGGCCTGGTGCTGTGTCTGCTTCTGGGCAAACGCCGCGGATTCGGACTCATGTCGTATCGTCCGCATAATGTGCCATTTGTGGTGCTGGGCGCAGGGCTACTGTGGTTCGGATGGTTCGGGTTCAACGGCGGATCTGCCTTCGCGGCCGATGGCATCGCCGCCCTTGCGTTCCTCAATACCATGGCGGCTCCGGCTGCTGCCATGCTTTCTTGGATGCTGGTGGAGCGTGTGCGCACCGGCAAGGTGACGCTCGTCGGCGCCTGCACGGGCATCGTTGCAGGTCTTGTGGTTATCACGCCTGCTGCGGGCTTCGTGGATATGTGGGCCGCCGTGGTCATGGGCCTCATCGTGTCGCCCATATGCTATGCAGCGATCGCTTTCCTCAAGCCGCGCATAGGCTACGACGACGCGCTTGACGCATTCGGCTGCCACTGCGTGGGTGGCATCGTGGGCGGCGTTCTCACGGGCGTGTTCTGCGTGCCCGAGCTGTCGTGGACCGATTTCGGCGGCCTGCTGTACACGGGTGACCCCGCGCTGCTTCTGGCTCAGGTCGAAGGTATTGCTCTGACGGTCGTTTTCGTTGCCGCGGCGTCCGCCGTCATCGGTCTTGTCGTGAAAGTGCTGTTCGGCGGTCTGCGCGTGTCGGTCGAGGAGGAAGCCGAAGGCCTGGACGCCCGTCAGCACGGCGAGAGCGCCTACCCGTCGTTCAACGGTTTGGATTGATTTGCCGCGCAAATGAAGCGTGGATGTGCGGGCGAGCCATCCGACGTTCCGCTATTCGCGCAGTACGCTCAAAAGTAAGGAGCCATATCATGAAAAAGATTGAAGCAATCATCCGTCCCGCCAAGCTCGAGGCGCTCAAGGAGGCGTTGCTCGAACAGGGCATGAAGGGCATGACGCTCTCGCAGGTGCAGGGTTGCGGGAACAGCCACGGATGGAAGGAGTACTACCGCGGTAGCGAGGTCATCGTGAACATGCTTCCCAAGGTGAAGATCGAGATGGTGGTGGAAGACGCCAAGGTGGATGAAGTGGTGGAACTCATCTGTGCCACAGCGCGCACCGGCGAGGTGGGTGACGGCAAGATTTTCGTATCGCCCGTCGAGGAATGCATCCGCATCCGCACCGGTGCGCGCGGCGTGGAAGCGCTGTAGGATTCTGGGGGTCTCGCAATCCGTTCGAGCCTATGGCTTGAGCAATAAGCGGTAGGGCGGCTGCGTCGGATGATCGGTGCGGCCGCTTTTACGCGAATGTACGGAATTGCTGGCGATGCGCAACGGAGCGTAATTGGGCGGTCTCACCGCGAAACGCTGTGGTAAGATAGCGCAGTTATGCGCTAGGGGAGCAGTGCGTCCTTTGGCGCCATGGCAACCGCAAACCGTAATGCAAACCGCAGTATGACGTGAGAGGTAGAACGTGTTCGGTATAGGTGGATTCGAACTTTTCCTCATCCTGCTCTTTGGCTTTCTCATCTTTGGCCCTGATAAGCTGCCGCAGCTTGCCAAGACCATCGGAGCGGCCGTGCAGAAGTTCCGCAGCGCGCAGGACGAGATGAACAAGGTCGTCAAAACCGAGATTTACGACCCGCTGAGCAAAGATCCGGTGAAAAACCCGCTCGACGCCATCGACAAGGAAAACAAGCAGAAGGTGGAGAAGAAGGAATCCTTCGCCGCTCGCAAGGCCAAGTACGATAAAGAGCGTCAAGACAAAAAGAAGCGCGAGGCTGCAAACGAGGCTGCCAAAGAGGCGCGTGCTGCCGCTACGGCAGAAAAGGAAAAGGAAGCTGCCGCCGCCGCTGCTGCCGGTGCCGCTGGGACTGCTGCCGCCAAGCCTTCGCCTACCAAGGTGCACGAAAAGGTGATGGAGGCCCGGAAGGAAGCCACCGCTAAGGTCGCCGCCGAGGAGGAAGCGAAGCAGGCTGCCGAGCGCGATCTTGCCGATGAGCTTCTGGGTGCCAAAAGGCCCGTGAAGAAGGCTGCGAAGAAGGCCGATGCCGCCTCGTCTGCCGAGTCCTCTGCGGCTCCCGCTGAATCTGCAACCTCCGCGGATGCGTCCGCCTCTGCCCAGAAGGAGGAGAACTAATGCCTATCGGTCCGGCACGTATGCCTTTGTTCGACCATCTGGGCGAACTCCGTATGCGCTTGGTGCGCATCGTGGCGGCGCTGTTCATCGCCATGTGTGTTTTCTATCCCGCTACGCCTACTATCATCCAGTTCTTGCTGCAGCCTGCGGCGGAGTACCTGCCCCACGATGACGCGGGCCTCATCGCGCTGAACATCTTCGACGTGTTCGGCTTCTTCACGGTGCGCTTCAAGGTGGCGCTGTGGTCGGCCGTTGTTGCCACTGCTCCCATCATTTTGTGGCAGGTTCTGGCATTTTTCCTGCCCGCCCTTAAGCCCAACGAGCGCAAGTGGTTCATCCCCACGTTTGCCGCGGGCGTGACGCTGTTCATTGCGGGCACCGTGTTCTGCTACCTGTTCATCCTGAACCCTGCGGTTCAGTGGCTCACCGAGCAGGGCGCTGGCTTTGCCCAGGTGTTCCCCGACGCCAAGGCGTGGATCGACGTATTCATCAACTTCGAGATCGCCTTCGGCTTTGCGTTCGAGCTGCCGCTGATCGTGTTCTATCTGGTCATCTTCGAGATCATTCCGTACGCCAAGCTGCGCGAATCCTGGCGCACCGTGTACATCGTGCTCATGGTCATTTCCGCTATGGTCACGCTGGACGCTTCGCCGATCACCATGCTGTTGATGTTCGCTGCTATGGTGGTGCTGTATGAGGCCAGCCTCTTGATTGCTCGTCTGGTGCTGGGCAAGCGCGTGAAGCAGCAGAAGGAAGAGGCCGAGCGCGAGGCGCGCGAAGAGGCCGAATGGCAGGAAGAATGGGCCGCCACGAAGGACAAGATCAAGAAGCGCCTCGATAGCGACGAAGACTAGTCATAGCGGCCGTTTGTCTGCCGAAACCCATTAATTGCGCAAGGCGTCCGACACAAGTCGGGCGCCTTTTTGGTTCTCTGCGGAGTTTTCGGGCCGAATAGGGGATAGGTGGGTTTTGCGTCCGCGATTCTGTTATACCATGCGAAAGTGTTACATTTGCCGTAAGTCGTGTGCAACTACGGCGAATGAAGCCAGGTGTTTGTCCTGCAGCAAGAGCGTGTTGTTGGAGGCCGCTGTTGGCTGCATCGAATGTTCGTCGTGTAATACGCGATTGAGCAACAAAGGAGGAATGCGCCCCATGCACGAACTTGGAATTATGACCGGCGTCGTCGAGAGCGTGGGCGCGGCTGCGCGTAACGCGGGCGCTGACAAGGTGCTCAAGGTGTCGCTCTCCGTGGGCGTGATGACCGAGGCGATCGAAGACGCGCTTCAGTTCGCCTTCGAGGCGCTGTGCGAGCAGGATCCCCTGTTCGAGGGCGCGCAGCTCGATATCACCATGGTGCATCCGAAGAGCCGCTGCACCGAGTGCGGCCTCGTGTTCGACCATGACCGCTATCATGTGATTTGCCCTGAATGCGGGGGATTCGCCGAACTTCTGCAGGGTAAGGAATTGCGCATCGACAGCATCGAGGTGGATATTCCCGACGAGGAAGAAGAAACCGAAAGGAAGTCGTCATGAAGATAGATCTGCATCAGCCTATTCTTGACAAGAACGACCGCATCGCCAGCGAGAATCGCGACCTGTTCAAGGAGAAGCGCGTGTTCGTGCTGGACCTCCTGGCAAGCCCCGGCAGCGGCAAGACGTCCACTATCCTCGCCACCATCGAGGCGCTGCGCGACGAATTCAATATCGCTGTCATCGAGGGCGATATCGCCAGCAACGTTGACGCCGAGCGCATCAGCGCACAGGGCATCGCTGCGGTTCAGATTAACACCGGTGGCGCGTGCCACTTGGAAAGCGACATGATTCGCCGCGCCGTGAATGCGCTTGATTTGGACAACCTCGACCTTATTATCGTGGAGAACGTGGGCAACCTGGTGTGCCCCACCGACTTTGACCTGGGCGAGGGCGCTAAGGTTATGATTCTGTCGGTGCCCGAAGGCGACGATAAGCCGCTCAAGTATCCTGGCGTGTTCCAGGTGGCCGAGGCCATCATTTTGAACAAGGTTGACACCATGAGCGTGTTCAACTTCAACGAGCAGGCGTTCCGCGATGCCGTGACGCAGCTGAATCCGCAGGCGCCCATCTTCCCGATTGCCGCCACCAAGGGCGAGGGCGTTGAGGCTTGGGCCGAATGGCTGCGTGCCAAGATTCGCGCCATGCAGGAGGCGTAGGGCATGACCCCTGAAGAGCAATACCATACATGCGTGAATGGACTGCGTGAATTCGCGGCGGGCACCGGCGCGACCGATGTGGTGCTGGGGCTTTCTGGCGGAATCGACTCGAGCCTTGTTGCCTACATGTGCGTTGACGCGTTCGGCGCCGACCACGTGCATGGCTACATGCTGCCCGGCCCGTATTCCAGCGAGCATTCGCTTGTGGATGCGCAGGAGCTCGGCCGCAATCTGGGCCTGCATGTGGAACGCATCTCTATCGTGGAGCCCTATGAGGCGTTCGCCCATGTGCTCGGTCCCCATTGTGCCGCCGATTGCGCGTCGTTCACCGGGCTGGCCGCCGAGAATACGCAGGCGCGCTGCCGCATGGTGGTCCTCATGGCGCTTTCCAACGCGCACGGCTGGATGATGGTAAACACGGGCAACAAAAGCGAGGCCATGATGGGCTATTCCACGCTCTATGGCGATACGGCCGGCGCATACGCTCCCATCGGCGGCCTGTACAAGACCGACGTATTCGCCGTGTCGCGCTGGGTGAACCTCGCGGCGTGCGCCAAGGGTGACCTTCCGCCTATTCCGCAGCATGTGCTGGTCAAGCCGCCGAGTGCCGAACTCGCTCCCGGTCAGACCGACGAGGCAACGTTGGGGTCATACGATGAGCTGGATCGTTTGCTGATTGACCATGTCGAACGTGGCATGGACGCCGCCGCGCTCGTCGCCGCCGGCTACGATGCTGCCGAGGTCGAGCGCGTGACCAAGCGCGTCGCGTCCTATGCATTCAAGCGAGCCCTCGAACCCTCTTTCCCCGAGATTCCCTACGCGTAAGGCTATGGCGTCGGGCGCGCGTGCGGTTGGCGGTCTGTGGCTATCGCGGTTGCCTGCTCTTCTATTGACTTTGCTTGAGTGTCGGTTCAATGCTAAATTCAAAACGCAACTACGAGTTCAATACTCAACCTAAATGCAGATCAGAGTTCAATACTTGCTTCAAGTGCAGTCGATTATCGAATGACGCAAGTATTGAACTCTGATTCTCAATGTATGTGCTCTTACGGCTTTTCTTTGATGTCATAATGCCTGGTCGTGATTCGGGGGATAACGAAATGCTCCCCGTAACGCGTCTTCAAGAGTTCAATACTTGCGTCATTCGACAATGAGCTGCATCTGGCTTGAGTGTTGAACTCTTCACCTCATCCTGATTCGGAGGCATAAGAGAGTAAAAAACGTTTTTCGGTTCTCGCCTTGAGTATGGTAGTTAAACCATGGCGTGGCGGTCGAATTCCGTCTGCCCGAGAGGTTGGGTTCGATTTCTAAAAGACCCGCATGGTCAGGTATTTACCCAGAAGTAATCGATGTAGAGCCTTTTGCCGCTTGTCTATGTCGGATAGTTTTGATTTCCGATAGCATCGAAGCAATTTGGCCAGGTCGTTCGCGAACCCGGTGAATAGCTCATAATCCAAGAGCGCTTCTTTGGTTAAGGCTCGAACTTTGCTGCCTGAGTTTTCTAGCGCATTATGTTTTCTGGCATCGCGATGTATGTTTGATTCACCTGAATGACCAAGTTCGCCCTGGTATTCGACCACAACAATGCCGCGTTTTGAGTGCCACACTAAATCGCATTCAAAAGCATCGAGCGCGGAAATCGACCCATTCCAATTTCGAACCTGCATGGGCTGCTTGATTGCAACAGGGATATTCAGCTGCGGCTGAGGAAGGTTTCGCCCGCCATAATGGTAAGGCATCGAAAGCAAAAGGACGGTTGCCGTTTCCATGGGTGACCGGCTCCTGTCGAACACGTAGGGGAACGCGCGGCGTGCGATTGTTCTTCCGTGGAGTGAGTGGCACGAGGCAAGGTAGCTTTCGACTAGCTCCCGTGATGTAACGGGAGTGCGTTTGAAGAGGTCGGTGTCGAAACGTGTCGACTTGACCGACGAGGCATCTTGAGTTGCAGTTTTAATTCCGTATTTGCCACAGAGCATAGTGCCGTATTGGGAAAGGCGTTCAACGGGATAGACGGCCCCCATTTCCAAAAAGCTCAGTTCAGGGGAGACGACGGATAATTCGTTTCCAAATGAGAAAACGGAATGTCTCGGAGGCAGGACTTCACGCGCATGGCAAATCACGTTTGCTGCATGTCGGCGCTGTTTTAAATCGCGGCAGAGAAAATGAAGCGGCTCCCCGAGCTGCAGGGCGGGAATCGATTGCAGCCGTTGCATGAGTTCGCTGTCGGGCGGATCGAAATGCGTGGGCGTTGGGATTGGGTATGCAGTGGGCATGTCGGGGGCGCCGTAGGCGGTCCAGAATTTGACGGCTGATATGTTGCAAAGCGGTGGATACATGGCGGCATCCTATCACAGATTTCGCTGCGATTCTGAGAATAAAATATGTCTGCTATCTGGGGAAATGTGGAATATTGCTCGAAATGTCGTGCGGATCGTGAGTGGAATCCTGTGTGGATTGTCGGGCAAAAAACGGCTTTAGAGCGGTGTATGGTGGATGTTCTGGGTTGTCTCCTAATCCGATGTGCGTTTCATGAGGGCGAATGCGCTTCGTGGGCGTTTCGCATGGTTGGTGGGGGGGGGTGGTTTCGGCGAGGAATTGGCCAGAATCCGGCAAGAATGCGGTAAGAGTTCCGCAAGAATCCCGCAAGGTTGCAGCAGTGTTTGATTGGGATTGCGCAAGGTTTCGGCAAGGATTTGACGAGGTGAATTTTCATCATATGGAGAAGGCGTGATTGTCCTTTGGCGGCAGCGTGGCTGCAAGATAATTCAGCGCCCAGCGCCCAGCGCCCAGCGCCCAGCGCCCAGCCTTACGCCTGATGTTCTTAGCCATTTTTCTATGCGCGACTTGTTGCTCGCTTTATTGGCGTTACACTTACTGCGTGCGTGTTCTCATGGGCACGCAGCATGCGTGCACGCAGCGCGCGGGGCAGTCCTTCGCGAAGCGTGCCAGAGTTAATCGTCTCTTAGGAGGAAAGCCATGCCCAAGATCACCCGTGATCAGGTGAAGGTGCCCGTCGACGTCGCGGCAGACGCCCGCGAAACGTACATCGACAACTACATGGCCGCCACGCGCGGCACCGGTCGCCTGATGCTCTTCGCTTGCGACCAGAAGATCGAGCACATGAACGGCGACTTCTACGGCGAGGGCATTGACATCGCCGACCTCAATCCCGAGCATCTGTTCCAGATTGGCTCCCAGGGCGTGTGCGGCGTGCTCGCCGGCCAGCGCGGCCTTATCGCGCGCTATGCCGCCGATTACCCTGAAATCAACTATCTGGTCAAGATGAACTCCAAGACCAACCTGGTCAAAACCGCCCAGAGCGACCCCTACAGCCCGCAGCTGCATGACCTCGAGGCCGTGCTCGCCATGCGCGAGAACGGCGTGAACGTGGTGGGTCTGGGCTACACCATCTATCTGGGCAGCGAGTACGAGGCGGCCATGGTGTCCGAGGCCGGCCAGCTCATCGCCGAAGCCCACGAGAACGGCTTGATTGTCGTGCTGTGGATTTACCCCCGCGGCAAGGCTGTCACCGACGAGAAGGCCCCCGAGCTGATCGCGGGCGCCGCCGGCGTGGCTCTGTGCCTGGGCGCCGACTTCGTGAAGGTGAACCCGCCCAAAGCTTGCGCGGATTCCACCTCCGCCGAGAACCTGTCGATTGCCTCCAAGGCCGCCGGTCGCACCGGCCTGGTGTGCGCGGGTGGTTCCACCGTGGACGCTCAGACGTTCCTCACGCAGCTGCACGACCAGATTCACGTGGGCGGCGCATGCGGCAACGCCACTGGCCGCAACATCCATCAGCGCAGCCTGGATGAGGCCGTGCGCCTGACCAAGGCCATCAGCGCCATCACCCTGGCCGACTACTCCGTGGAAGACGCCCTCAAGGTGTTCAACGGCGAAGAGGATTTCGCTATTTAATTACGCTGGCTTACCAGCCAGCGTAATTACTCGATGAGTCGCTACGACGCTGTGCGGCGGCCGGGCATCCCATCTAGCCCCTTGTACAGCACTCGGCGCGTACCGCGATGCTATGCATCGCGCTCCCTCTCGGTCGCATAGAGAGGGACCAAACATGCCACAGGCATGTTTGCTGGTGCTGCGGCGGGGCTATCTGGGGCACCGGGCCGCCGCTCGCTGTTTTTGCATGCACCCAATGTTGATATAATTTTGCTCTGTGCCGATGCCGTCCTTCGGGGCGGCATCGTTGCATTTTGGGGAGTGGAATTGCCGCGGTTCGGTCGCGTACAGGCGGTGGGCGCGGTATCATGGTGCCAATCATCCCCAATCGATTGGAGGCGCCCATGGATTTCCCGTACCTGTCGGATTCGAAAGTGTTCTACGCGTTCAGCAAAGATCTTGAGCCGGCGCTTACCGTGCCGTCCGGCGAAACGGTGACCATCCGTACAAAGGACTGCTTCGGCAACCAGATTCAGATGCCGGATGACGAGATCGACAACATCGATTGGGACGCCATCAATCCTGCTACCGGCCCGATTTATGTGGAAGGCGCCAAGGCAGGCGGCGCGCTCAAGGTCGAGATCGAATCTCTTGCGTTCGACGGCACGGTCATATGCTGCACCGGTAAGGACGAGGGCGTGTACGGCGACCGCCTGGACGGATGGAGCAAGCGTGTGTGCTCCATCGAGAACTGCATGCTGACGTGGGATGACAAGGTGCAGCTGCCCCTGCGCCCCATGATCGGCGTCATCGGCGTTGCCCCGGCGGGCGATCCTGTGAACTGCGGCACGCCCGGCGCACACGGCGGCAACATGGACAACACCAAGGTCGCTCCCGGTGCCACGCTGTATTTCCCGGTGGCGGTCGACGGTGCCTTGTTCGGCTGCGGCGATATGCATGCTGTGATGGGCGATGGCGAGGTGAGCGTCTCCGGTGCTGAGGCTGCAGGCCATGCGACGGTGAAGCTGACGGCGCTGCCCGAGCTTTCTATCGACACGCCACTCATCGAAAACTTCGAGGAGTTCGGCGTCATCTACTCCGCCGAATCGCTGGATGCGGCTGCCGATGGGGCCGTGCATCGCATGGTTGACCTGGTGGCCGACCGCACGGGCGAAGATCCTGCCGACCTGGTGATGCTGTTCAGCCTGTGCGGCAACGTGGAAGTGTGCCAGATGGTCGACCCCGAGAAGACTGTACGCTTCATGGTTCCCAAGAAGGTGCTTGAGGCTTATGGATTCGAACTGTAAGTAGACATTAATAGTAAACTAACAACGAATTAGAGAGTTAGTATCTATTACATACTAACTCTCTAATAGTTTATCAATACTCATCACAAGGTTGTCAGGAGCACGAGTATGCAATTTGTGAGCCACAGCGTCGAAGATACTCAGGAGCTGGCACATCGCATGGCGCAAGCGGCGCAACCGGGCGATGTGATTCTGCTTGTGGGCGACCTTGGGGCGGGCAAGACCCACTTCACGCAGGGGTTCGCCTCCGGTCTTCACACTCCTGACGTTCCCACAAGCCCCACGTTCAACCTGGTGTGCGAATACCAGGGCGGACGCCTTCCGCTGTACCATTTCGATCTTTATCGCCTCGAAGACGCCTCGCAGCTAGACGATATCGACTATTGGGGAATCACCGAAGGCGACGGCGTAAGCCTGGTGGAATGGGGTGACAAGTTCCCCGAGGCGGCCGACGAGGCGTGCCTGACGCTCGACTTCGCCGTGGCGCTCGACGGCACGCGCACCATCGTCGCCGCCTCCGCAACCGAGCGCGGCGAAGCGCTTGTTGCGGCGGCTACGGCCTAGCCTTCAATTTCTTCTTGAGCGTCGCTCATTTCTCCCATGCGACGTGGTCGTTTGCTATCGTTCACATGTTTAGGAACAACGCGGCTCCATGGCAGAGGGCCATGGGCCAATGCAACATTGCCGCTGTTCGCGACCTTCGTGCGAAAAGCCTCTCGCGCAAAGAATCGTCGCGCATGGCGCCCAAGGAGGAAACCATATGTTCCAGGGCGATAGGATTTGGATGGGCGTCGGCGACGTCCACGTCGATCTGCTGCTCAACCAGGCGAACCGTCACGGTCTTATCGCCGGCGCATCGGGCACCGGCAAAACCGTCACGCTCAAGGTGATGGCTGAGGGCTTCTCCAAGGCCGGCGTGCCGGTGTTCATGGCCGACGTCAAGGGCGACGTGACCGGCATGGCCCAGGCGGGCGAGGATTCCGACAACATCAAGAAGCGCGTGGAGAAGTTCGGTCTGGAGGGCTTCACCCTTGAGGGCTGCCCGTGCCGCTTCTGGGATATGCTGGGTGGCCAGGGCATCCCCGTGCGCATCACCGTGTCTGACATGGGCCCCACGCTGCTGTCGCGTCTGCTGGGCCTGACCGAGGCTCAGGAAGGCGTGCTCAACATCATCTTCCGCATCGCCGACGACAAGCAGATGCTGCTCATCGACCTCAAAGACCTGCGTGCCATGCTCAACTACGCATCCGAGCACGCCAAGGAATACGAGACCGTGTACGGCAAGGTGAGCTCGCAGTCGGTGGGCGCCATCCTGCGTGAGCTCATCGCCATCGAAGATCAGGGCGGCGACGTGTTCTTCGGCGAACCGGCGCTCGATCTTTCCGACTGGTTCCAGTGCGCGCCCAACGGCCAGGGCTACGTGAACATTCTCAACGCCGCCAAGCTCATCCAAAGCCCGCAGATCTACGCCATGTTCCTGTTGTGGATGCTCTCCGAGCTCTTCGACACGCTGCCCGAGGCGGGCGACCTCGACAAGCCCAAGTTCGTGTTCTTCTTCGACGAGGCGCACCTGCTGTTCAACAACATGCCGGGCGAGCTTCTGGACAAGATCATCCAGGTGGTCAAGCTCATCCGCTCCAAGGGCGTGGGCGTGTACTTCATCACGCAAAGCCCCTCCGACATCCCCGACGAGGTGCTGGCGCAGCTGTCCAACCGCATCCAGCACGGCCTGCGCGCCTACACGCCGGCCGAGCAGAAGGCGGTGCGTGCGGCGGCGAGTTCGTTCCGCGCCAACCCGAAGTTCAAGAGCGAGGATGTCATTCTTGAGCTGGGCACGGGCGAGGCGCTGGCGCGCTTCCTCAACGAGGAGGGCCAGCCGTGCGTGGTCGAGAACGCCAAGATTCTGCCTCCGCAGTGCCTGATGGCAGCCGCGTCTCAGGAATGCATGGACAAGGCGTTGGCCGACCAGGCGTCGCTCATGGAGAAGTACGGCACCGCCGTGGACCGCGAGTCGGCGTTCGAGATCATTTCCGGCGAGGCGCAGAAGGAAGCCGAGGAGGAAAAGCTCGAGGAAGAGCGTGCCGCGCTTGAGGCAGAGAAGGCCGAGCTGGAAAAGCAGAAGGCCGAGGCCGAGGCGAAGGCTGCCAAGGAGGCCGAGAAAGCTGCCGCCAAGGCGCAGAAAGAAGCCGAGAAAGAGGCGGAACGTGCCGTCAAGGCCGCCGAGAAGCAGAAGCAGGAGCTGTTCAAAGACGTGACCAAGGCCGCGACGTCCATCCTGGGACAAATCGGCCGCGATGCCTCCAAGCAGATCATGCGAGGCCTGTTCGGCACGCGCAAGCGCTAAGGACTGCGCATACATATACGGCTAGAAGGGCGTCGAAGACAATTTGGCGCCCTTTGGTTATTTGCGAATCTTCGGGTCGGTCACCACGTGTCTGAATCCTGTCTTTTCCAGCAGGCGGGTGGCAACACGGGCGGTTTCGGCAAGCTGGGCTACCTCTTCATCGGTCAACCCTTCGAGACTAGCCTGTAGGTTTGCGTGGAGTTCGCGCGTGTGGTCGTCAAGCAGCAGCGTGCCTTTCTCGGAGAGTCGGGCGATTACCACGCGTCGGTTTTCCTCGTCGCGGTCGCTTTCCACCAGCCCGCGCTCGCGCAGGTTCTTGATGGCGCGCGTGGCCTGTTCGGGCGCGATATTCACGTGCGAGCTCAGAGCTGACATGCTCATGGGTCCATCGGCGTACAGCGTGAGAAGGATGTCCATCTGGGTTTTTGTAACAACCTCGGCGGGTGGCGTGGCGAGGATGGTTTTCTTGAACAGCTCGTGGAAGTACAGCGACGCTTTGATCATGCTGTCAATATCGCGTTCCTCAATCATGAGCATCCTCCGAAGAATTGACGAAAATCCATTGACATTAGTCAAGTGAATCATACAATTGACGCTCGTCAAGTGTAAAACAAGCAATCGTGATGTGCAATCGAATCGCCGCCGCAGGGCGGCTTTCCTATCTCTGGGAGATGGCTCAGGAGGCGTGCGGTATGCCGAAAGGCACACAAAGTTCGCTTGGCCCCGAGTCCGAGCCCGCCTGGCCGTATTCGATGGCGCACCCCGATTCGCGACAGAAAGTGTGGAACATGGGATCTCTAGGTCTTACGAAGGAAGCCAAGCGCATGGTAATCGTGCTGCTGGCAGGCGCGGTTCTGGTGGTGCTCAACCAGACGCTGCTTTCGCCGGCACTGCCGTCCATCATGGTGCACATGAATGTGGATGCCACTACGGTGCAGTGGTTGACCTCGGCTTACGCTCTGGTTGAAGCCGTGGTCATCCCGCTAGCGGCGTGGTTCATGGGCCGCTTCAGCACGCGCCAGCTGTTCATCGGCGGCATGATTCTGTTCGGCGCCGGCAGTCTGGTGGCGGCCATCGCTCCGGTGTTTGCCGTGCTGCTGCTGGGCCGCGTCATGCAGGCCGCGTCCACCGGCGTGCTGATGGTCATGGTGATGTCGCTCATCCTGCTGTCGTTCCCGCGTGAAAGCCGTGGTCAGGCCATGGGCTTGGTGAGCCTGGTCATTGCATTTGCTCCTGCCGTGGGCCCGTCGCTCGGCGGTTTGCTGGTCGATATGGTGGGTTGGCGTGCGCTCTTCTGCGTGGTCGTTGTGTGCACGGCAATCGTTCTGGTGTTCGCCGCCAAGGTACTCGCCAATCGCGAGGGCTTCCCTCGTACGTCTGCCGATGCGCTATCCATCGTGCTCTCGTCGCTGGGTCTGGTATCGCTGCTCTATGGCATCTCGTCGTTCGCCTCGTCGCCCGCGCCCGTGGTGTGCGTGGTGCTTATGGTTGTGGGCGTGGTTCTGCTCGGACTGTTCGCATGGCGCCAGTTCAAGCTTGACGAGCCCATGCTGCGCCTCGAGGTGTTCAAGAGCCGCCGTTATCGCGTGGCCGCCTGTACGTGTGCCGTTCTGCAGGCCATCCTCATCGGTCTGAGCGTGCTCATGCCGCTCTACATCCAGAACGTGCTGGGCCACTCTGCCACCGTGAGCGGCCTCATCACGCTGCCGGGCGCGGTTCTGGGCGCTTTCGGCAGCCTCTTCGCCGGCCGCATGTTCGACCGTTCGGGCGTGCGCGCCATCTCGCTCATCGGCGTCGTGATGCTCGTGGTTGGCTGCGTGGGCATGGCGTTCTACGGCATGGATAGCGTGGTTCCTTACGTCATCGTGGCGAATGTGGCAACCTGCCTGGCCATTCAGCTGCTGTTCACGCCCATCAACACCTGGGGCGTGAACTCTCTGAGCAACGATTTGGTGCAGCATGCCACCTCGGTCACCAATACGATGAACCAGGTGGGCGCATCGCTGGGCACGGCGTTCATCATGTCGTTCAGCGCCGTGGGCTCCGCAAGCGTCGCGCAGGGGTCCGAGGTCGAGCGCGTGTTCGCCGGATACCACCTGTCCTACATCGCGGTGCTGGTGATTTCGATCGTCGCGCTGGTCATAATCGCGGTGTTCGTGCGCAATAAGAAGACCGACGTTGCGCCGTCCGCTGCGCGCGTCGAGGTCAAGCCCGGGCGCCACAGCGTCGCCGACGTTATGGATGCAAGCCCCGTGACCATCTCCGAGGGAGCGAGCATGGCGTTTGCCGCGCGCGCCCTTATCGAGGCCGATGCGAGCGGCGCGGTTGTCGTGGACGACCAGGGTATGGCGAAGGGCTACGTGTCCAACAGCGATATCCTGCGCACGTTTGGCGATGAGATGCAAACTGTGACAGGCAGGCGCCTCGGGCTTCATGGCGTTGCGCATGCCCGATGACGAGAACGTGCGCGATCGCGCGCTGCGTATGGCCGATACCGACGTGGCGTCGATTGCCACCAAGCAGGTGGTGGGCATTGCCCCCGATGCCTCGTTTGAAGATGCGTGCCGCATGATTGCTGAGAAGCGCCTCAAAGAGCTGCCGGTGCTCGACGACGGCAAACTGGTGGGCGTGGTGCGCCGCCGCAGCCTGATGAAGTTCGTAGCCAACATGCTGACAGAAGAAGAAAAAGCGCGCCTTTCGCACTAGAGCGTGATTTCTCTTTGGGTTTGAGAGCATTGTTATTTCATTGAGAGAGAGCATCTTTATCTCATTTAAAGTGCATTTCCATTTCATTGAGAGAGGGCGGTGACCGAGAGGTTGCCGCCCTCTTTGTTGCTGCTCTCTATGCGGGATCCGCGACATCCCATTCCGAAAAATGCGTTAAGTGCATGAAATCGGGGGGTGATTTCCTAAAATCGCATTATTTGCGTGCTTCGAAGCAGCTTTCTACGCCCTTTTGGAAATCCGAGGAATGCGGAATAATATTAAAATGCCTGGTCAATTTTTAATGCCAATGGCAATGAGCCATTCGAGTGGATTTCCTCCCACGCATATAACGCTCTTTTTATACCGAGAGGTCCAAAAGTTAGCCAATAAGGTCATTTTTATACCGCTGGATATATCGTCTCCGAAAAGCAAAGAGGGACTCCGCATGGAGCCCCTCATAAGCGTCAAGAGAGTGTCGTTCGGAAGAACGGCACAATGGCATTAATCCTGCTTGACCACCAGGACGTCGCAGCGGAGGTTGCGAATCAGGTAGGTGGAAACGCTGCCCACGAACACGTACTTGATGTTGGACAGGCCGCGCTCGCCGCAGATGACCAGATCGGGCTCGAAGGGCTCGATGATCTGCTCGCTCAACGTCTCGGTGATGCGGCCGGCCTTGACCACCACTTCGACGTGGGGGATGTCCGGGTTGTTGCGAGCGGCTTCAAGCTGGTCGGCGATGCTCTCCTCCAGCTTTTCCTTCACGTCGGCTGCCAGCGCGGCGAAGTCGGTGCCGGCTGCCTCATAGGGGACGGAATCGACCACGTGGCCGAACAGCAGCTCGGCATGCTCGTTCGCGGCCAGCTCGATTGCACGCTCTGCCACCATGTCCTGGGTTTTGCCGCCGTCCAACGCGGCGAAGATACGCTTGTACTGAGACATGGGAAACTCCTAACTTCGGATGCGCCCGCCATCCTTCGACGGGACGTTTTTTATTGTAGCACTCGGAGAATCGTCTCGCGCCGGGGCAGGGGCGCAGGGGCGCGAGCGTTATCCGATTGTTTACGTACGAAACCTTTGATTGCGTGTTATTGCGTTCAGCTGCGAGGGTCTGGCGCACGAATCATGGCATCGGTTTGCGCGCCGACGTTCGTTCGGCCCTATTCCTGCTCCGCTCCCGCCAGCATGCGCTCGACTTCATCGATGTCATTCTGGGTGGTTGCCCACGAACAGGTCATGCGCACGATGGTGTGCGACGCGTCGGGGCGGGCGCTCAGATCGGCGTCGAACGCGCGGATGAAATCGTCCGCGGTGTCGTTATCCAGCGTGAGGAACAGCTGGTTGGTGCTCGAATCGCTGGCAAACGAGTCGTAGCCGTGGCGCACGAGCACGTCCTTCAGACGTGCGGCCGCTTCAACGGAGTGACGCCCCATGGAGAAGTACATGGCCTCGTCGCCTTGGGCCTCCTCGATGCCGGCGGCGGTGCCGGTGGTCTCGAACAGCGTAGCGAACTGCACGCCCAGCAGGCGCCCCTTGGCCAGGATGGCGCCGCGCTGCTTCATGTAATACTTGAAATAGCGCTGGATAGCAGGGTTGCGAATGACGATGGCCTCGCCGAACAGTGCGCCGTTCTTGGTGCCACCGATAGTGAACACGTCGGCGGCCGCGCACACGTCAGCAAGCGTGAGGTCGCACTTCTCGGAGGCCAGGCCGCAGGCAAGGCGAGCGCCGTCGATGAAGATGAGCAGGTCGTTCTTGTTTGCATAGGAGCGCAGGTCGGCAAGCTGCTTGGCGGTGAACACGGCACCGAACTCGGTGGCAAGCGACAGGTACAGCATACGCGGCTTCACCATGTGGTGATTGCGACCCATTTCGTGCGCGCGCATCACGGCGTCCACGCCCTCAACGGTGAGCACGCCGTCCACGTCATCGGTGGTGAGCACCTTGTGCCCCGTGCCCTCGATGGCGCCCGTCTCATGCACGTTTACGTGCCCGTCAGGCGTGGCGATTACGCATTCCCAGGGGCGCAACGCGGCGCCGATGCACAGCAGATTCGCCATGGTGCCGCCGCTCACGAACTCGACCTGCAGCGATGCGCCGGCGATGTTCGCCGCACGCAGCGCACCCTTGGAGTCGCTGTCCACGATGGCGCGGCGAATGGCGGTGCGCGCCTTCATGCACCAGGGGTCTTCGGTGTAGCCGATTTGTTGCTCGGCGTTGGTGCGCACGAGCGCGTCCATCACGCGCGGATGCGCGCCCTCCATATAATCATTGCGAAAGCTGTGCATGATGAGCCTTTCTGCCAAGGAGCCAACGCGGTGGCTCGCCATTTATGTCCACGAACCATTATAGGTTTGCTCGGTTTTTTAGCTAGCTTTGTTGGCGAATGGCAATCTGGGCGGAACAGAATTGATTGCGTGACCTCTGTGGACTTCAAATCCACCATAATCCCAGTTCAAAAAGGTGTTGGGCGACAGCCCACAGTGAAGCATTCATGTAATTAATCGAAGGAAGACTGCGCTAGAGCGGGCCGCGTTAAGATGCGCTCACGGCAGTGCTCGCCGACTCTGCGGGTGATGCTCCAATCGATTCGAAAGGAGCTAAACCTATGGAACTGCTTATGGCCCTTGCAGCTTGCTGCACGATTCTGACGTTTGTTCTGAGTTGCATAGACAGATTCCGACGCAGAAAGCGAGGAAAGAAGATGAAGCCCAGGAAATAGAATGGCCGGGTGGGGACCCGGCCTTCTAGAAACTGACACGCATCACCCGTAGCTAACCCCTTGGAAAGTCGTTAGTTCTGGCGGGCGCTGCCGTCTGATTGCATTGTAGCATCTTTTGCGGGTTACACGAGCTTGCAGTCGCTTCTTCGCCATTTCGTCATGGAGTTGGCTTTTCTTGCTCAGCCCTCCGCCATGCCGGTGTATCTAGAACGTATTTATTTCGGCGCGCTCTATCTGTTCGCACACAATGCCGAGCTTATCCAAGAATACCTGCGTCTGCTTGGTGGGCAACGCTTTGCGCCACACCACGCCATGGTGCGATTCGATGGCCGGGTCAAGAGGTCTGAATACGAGGGCTGCTTTGGAATTGATATTGCATTGGGTACGAGGTGCGCGATCGGGTTGCGTGGTGATGGATGAGCTGGTCGTGGGTAATCCTTCAGGTAGGTCGAAAAGCGAGCTGTCAAAGGATTCGGGCAACGCCACATCCTCAATGAGCCCCTCATACGCAATGGCGCTTGCGATACCTTGTGCCACCAGATACCGGCAGTTCAATCCAAGGCCATACTCTGCAACGGCGCGGTATTTTTCAAGTGAGGACCCCGCCCATTCGCGCAGCCCCGCCGCCTTCATGCCTTGACGCGACGTGATGAGCGGTACACCTTCCAAATCGTGCGGGCGAATGACGTCCAGCCTGGCGAGTGGGTTATCGGCGCGCGTAATCACGCCCCAACGGTCGCGTACGGGCAGGCGCATCACGTTCATGTTGACATGCGCCTGGATCTCGCATTCCAGCATGAGATCGTATTGCCCCTTGACCAGGCCGTCCATCAGGTCGGACGTTGTGCCGCTGTAGAGCTTGAACTGGATATCCGGATATTCCTCTAGGGTGAGCGCCATCGCTCGGGCGAGGACGCTCATCGCTTTTGTCTCGCCCGCAGCTATATGCACACTGCCAGCAACGGATTTCGCGGGCAGGGCAATCTCCTCCTCGGCTTTCTCCGCAAGGCCAACGATGGATTCGGCATACCGACGCAGCATGACGCCTTGCTCGGTAAGCATCACGCCGTTCTTGCCGCGCGTGAACAGCTGGCGCCCCAGCTCATCTTCAAGAGCGGCCAGCTGGCGCGAAAGCGTGGGCTGCGTCACGTGGAGCGCCTTGGCGGCATTGGAGAAGCTCCCTTCGCGGGCAACGGTGAGAAAGTAATTCAGAACGCGGATTTCCACAGGCACCCCTCTCATGCGTGCATGCGCCGATCACTGCGGATGGTGAGGCAGATGCAGCAGCCAATCAACCACAATCTATGCTTATTAGGCATAGTACGAATTACATTATAGGCAATATCGTTTTTAATACCCACTTCTTATTATCAATTCAGGCCAATTCGCACGAGGTCAGAGCATGAAAAAGGGGGAAGCGCGAAAGCCGGAACCTGTGATTCGTATCGCGTTTCGTACGGTGTGCCACATCTGCTCAGTTTTGCCTCGCGCGTGGGAAGACAATAAGAAGGGGGAAGAGGATATGTCATTGTTTGACAAGAACCTCAAGCGCCGCGATTTTCTCCGAGCCACCGCAGGCGTAGCGGCGCTGGGCGCGCTCGGGCTTTCGGGCTGCGCTGCGGGCGAGCAGGAGCCCACGGCGGCGGATGGCGTGCAGCGCATCGATTCCGACGAGAAAATCCTGGCCGAGGCGGGCGAGTGGCTGCCCATCCATTGCCATCAGAACTGCAACCAGATGTGCCTGAACATGGGCTACGTGGTCGATGGCGTGTGCATTCGCCAGAAGACGCATGATTCCATTGAGGATAGCTTCGATCATCCTCAGCAGCGCGGATGCCTGCGCGGTCGCAGTCTGCGCCAGCAGGTGTATAACGCCGACCGCATCAAATACCCCATGAAGCGTAAGAACTGGCAGCCCGGCGGCGGCGAGAACGCGCATGGCGAACTGCGCGGCAAAGACGAATGGGAGCGCATCACGTGGGATGAGGCGCTCGCCTACATCACTGACGAGCTGAAGCGCGTTTACGCCGAATACGGCCAGGACGGCGTGGTGGTGAACGGCTGGCGTTGGGCACCCGTCTCGGCCATGTTCCCGCACATCGGCGGCGCCGTGTACAACACCGAGACCGAATCGTTTGGCTGCTGGGCCTTCCAGACTGAGGCGCTGGGCATGTTCTCCAACGGCGACCATCCCGACATCATGATGGCGCCCGACAAGTACGACCTGCCCAATGCCGACAACATCATCCTCTATGGCTGCAACCCCGCCTGGGCACAACATTCGAGCATGTACTGGCTCAACAACGCCAAAGAGGCCGGCGTGAACTTCGTCTACGTGGGTCCCAGCTACAACGTGACCGCCTCGCAGTTGGGCGCTCGCTGGATCCGCGTGCGCCCCGGTACCGACACCGCGTTCCTCCTGGCCGTCGTCTACGAGATGATTCGTCTGGACGAGGAGCAGGGCGACATCATCGATTGGGATTTCATCAACGAGCGCACCGTGGGCTTCACGCCCGAGACCATGCCCGATGAGGCCACGACCGACGAGAACTTCCGCGACTACATCCTGGGCGAATACGACGGCACTCCCAAGACGCCGGAATGGGCGAGCGAGATCTGCGGCACGCCCGTGGAGGACATCACCTGGTACGCCGAGATGGCGGGCAAGAACAACAACGACATCTTCCTGCACAGCTATGCCGCGTCACGCTACCTGGGCGCCGAGAACCTGTCGCAGGCGTTCATGACCGTAAGCGCATTGGGCGGCCACTTCGGTAAGTCCGGCAACGGCAGCGCCGCCATTTACACCTGGGATGCGGGCGATTCGGGCTACCGCCTGATTCAGCATGCCGGTGGCGATTATGCCTACATCGACAACCTGATCGCCGTGCCCGCGCAGGGCGCCAACCGCTGTGTTGAGGGCAATTCCTGGTGGAGCTCGCTCGAAGAGGGCACCTATATCTCCACCTCGGAAGGCGCCTACGACGCCGGTTCTTCCAGCGAGGTTTCCAAATACATCGACGACCCCGACGGCACCATCGCGCCCACCAAGCTGCGCGCGAACACGCCCGTGTATCACGAGGCGCGCGAGATGCCAGTGAACCCGCGCATCATGTTCGCCTCCTGCTCCAACTTCATGCAGACGCGCGGCAATCTGCCCACGGCCATCCGCGTCATGCGCCAGGCTGACATGTGCGTTTCGCTCGAGATCAAGTACTCGCTCACCGCGTCGTTCGCCGACATCATTCTGCCCGTTGCCACCCATTGGGAGGGCAACGACGACGAGAGCTGGGGCGAGCTGTGCTGGCCGAGCCCCTTCGGCGATGGCAACGGCCAGAAGCAGCGCAAGGATGCGCTCTTGGCTTGGAAACCGCTGATCAAGCCCATGTATGAGGCGCGTGAGGAGAAGGCAATCGCGCGCGAGATTATGGAACGCATGGGCGTGGATCCTGATCTGGCGTATCCCAAGAGCAACTACGACCAATGGCTGGGATACTTCCTGGGCATGCGCGAGCTCTCCGAAGACCTCACGCGTTGGGACCCCATCATCACCTGGACGGCCGAGGATAACGTGCGCTATCACGCGAACTACCCCGAGCAGCAGGGCAAGGTCACGCTCGACCAGTTCATGGCCGATGGCGCCTATGTGTGCCAGCGTTCGCCCGAGGATCGCCGCAACTACGTGGGCTATCGCGACGACAAGCTGGGCATCGGCCCCAACGGAGAGGTCGTGGTATCCGACACCGCGTGGCCGCGTCCCTCGCTTTCGGGCAAGCTGGAAATCTACTGCCAGTACAAGGCCGATAACGTCAACCGCATTGGCCTGAACCCTGAGCCCATCAAGCCTTACGCGAACTACTTCGTGCCCAATCGCGGCTACCAGACCATGTTCGACGACTGGGGCAACAAGGTCATGGGCAAGTATCCGCTGCAGGCCTACACGCCGCACTACATGCGCCGCGCCCACACTTGCTACGACAATATGGCCTGGACGCAGGAAGCTTTCGCCAATCCCGTGTTCATGAACGCCCAGGATGCGGCCGACCGCGGCATTCAGGCGGGCGATACGGTCATGTGCTACAACGACTTCGGTCGCATGCTGCGCATCGCTCAGCCCATGGAGGGCATGATGCCGGGCACCGTCGCCATTCCGCATGGGCCGCACAGTGTGCTCGACGAGTCCGACCCCGACAATATCATCGATCGCGGCGGCAGCGAGCAGATGCTCTCCGACGGCCAGCAGTCCAACTACTTCAACCAGGTGGACGGCTACAACAGCCTGCTGATCGAGATCGAGAAATACGACGGCGAGCCTCTGGTTCTCGATTGCGAGCGTGGGCCGTTCCTGGCTGCCGGCATCGATGACCCTGACACCCCCGCCTATACCACCGAAGGCATTTACGAAGGCAAGGAGGCTTAAACCATGAGCCTTGGATTCTACGTTGACCTGGCGCGCTGCATCGGCTGCCGCACCTGCCAGGTGGCATGCAAAGATCGCCGCGACCTGCAGCAGGCAGGCCCGCGCCCGCGCCGCGTCGACACCTACGAATGCGGAACCTATCCCGAGGTGGGCTTGTTCCATCTGACCCTTTCGTGCAACCACTGCGAGAACCCCGCCTGCGTAGAGGGATGCCCCACGGGCGCCATGCACAAGACCGACGACGGCACGGTGGTCTACGACTCCGACAAGTGCGTGATGTGTCGCAACTGCATGCTGATGTGCCCCTACGGCGCGCCGCAGCATGACGAGGAGAACAACGCCATCGCCAAGTGCGACGCGTGCAAGGCGCTGCGCGATGCGGGGCACAATCCCGTGTGCGTGGATGCGTGCCCCATGCGCGCCATCGAGTTCGGCGATATGGACGAACTGCGAGCCGCTCATCCTGACGCGGTGAACGAGCTGCCCTGCATGCCCGACGCCTCCATCACCGGCCCCAACGTGCTGCTGCGAGCGTCCGATGCGGCCTTGCGCGACGATTTCCACGAGGTGGTCCTGTGATTGGCAAAGGTCAGGGTTTCTCGGCTGATGCCGAGGCCCTGACCGCTCCGGCGGGCAGCGAGGCTCCTGTTCAAGAGGCGGCATCCGAGGCGCAGGACGCTCGTGCCGATGCTCTCGCCGTGCATGCGCTCCTGATCGCGCGCACCTATATGTACACGCTGTTCCATAAAGCGCTCGGCGGCGAGCCTACTTCGGAGCTTATCGCACATCTGACCAGCGACGTGACGCTGAACGTGACGGATGAGTATGCGCAGGACGAAACCATGCGCGGGCTGCAGGCGTTTTTGTGCACGCTGGGCGAGACGGATAGGAACCAGACGGTTGATGCTGCTCGTGACGAGTACACGCGCACGTTTGTAGGCCCCGCGATGCTGCCGGCTCTGCCGCTGGAGTCGCCTTATGTGACGCATGACGCAGCGGTGTTCCAGGAGAACACGCTTGCCGTTCGCGAGCAGTATCGCGCCCATGGGCTTCTGCCCAAGCGGTACCTGAAGCTGCCTGACGATCACGTAGCGCTCATGTGCGATTTCATGGCGCGCCTCGCGGATGACGCTTTGGCATCGTTCGAGGCGGCGGATGCGGATGCTTTTGCTCGGCAGTTGGTCGAACAGCAAGCGTTCGTCGCGGGGCACATGACCACCTGGCTGTTCGAATACGCCCGCGGTCTGCGCCGCTCCAAGACGGCGGTGCTGTATCCGCAGCTTGTAGAAGCGCTTGCCGCCTTCGTAAAGCTTGATGCCGATTTCGCCGTCAATGCACTCGAATGGCTTGGCGACGAGGTGCGTCAGCTTGGCGCCGATGCGGATGAGCCCGAAGCGTTCAATCGGGTGAAACGGGCCTGCGAGCGGCTTCGCGCCCTGCGCCTCTTCGGCCTGGAAGACAACGAGCTCGCGCCCGCCGACCAGGTGCCGGGCAACAGCTTCGTCACCCACGCGCCTGCCGCGACGGCATGTGCATAGACCCCAAGAATGGATGGTTGACATGATTTCCGAATTTCCTCTGTTCGCGTTCACGACGCTTTCCGGCTTGGCGGCCGGCGGCTATGCCGTGGGTGCGGTATTTCGCGGCCAGAAGGCCGATTCCAAGATGGCGTGGCTGTTCCCGCTCGTGTGCATCGTGCTTTTGGGCCTGGGTCTGTGCGGCACGCTCGCTCACCTGGGTCATCCCGAGCGATTCCTTAATGCGCTCGCCAATCCTGCGTCCATGATTGCCGAGGAGGCCTATTGGTCTATCGCTTTCGGTGTGCTTATGGTAATTGACGCGGTGCTGTGCAAGATGAAAGGTGCGGCCCCTGCTGCGGTGCGTGTGCTTGGCGCCCTTGCCGCCATCGGCCTCATGTGCGTGACCGCAAACGCCTACTTCACCATGCATGGTAACCCCGTGTGGACGAGCCCCGCGACGCTCGCACTGTTCGTGGTGGGCGATTTCGCTATGGGCGCTGCGATGGTGGCATGCTTCCGCTCTGAGCTGGTATCGCAGAAGACGTTCGCGGCCGTCGTCATCGTTATCTTGGTGCTGTGCGCTGCGTCCATCGCCGCCATCGCGGCCCAGTTCGCAGGCTACGGCTTCGACGTGGTGCCGTTCATTGCGGGCCTGATCGTTGGCCCGGTAGCGGGCATTGTCGTGTATGCGCTGGGAATGACGGGCAAACTCGCGCCCAAGGTCGCCGCTCTGCTCGGCCTCGTGCTGGTGCTGGTGGGCGTGGTCATCGCGCGCTACTTCTTCTACGCGGCGAGTATTCTCTAGCAGTTCCATGTGGCGGGTGCCCTGCAGAAGCGTGAGGTGCCCGCCAAAGCATCTAATTGCCCTCTTCTTCCTCATAAACCCCGGTTGCCATCCCTCCCTAGACAATCGGGGTTTCTTGTGCACTGCTACAATGCCAACCGTCGTACAAGAAAGGAGCTCCTATGCTCACCAAGGAACAGATTGATACCTTCATCGACAACCGCATGCGCCGTGAATCGATTATGCCCGGCACGCCTGATGCCGAGGTGATGCATGAGGGCGCTCAGGAGGCGCTGGCCATCGCTGCGCAGATTAACGGCGCATACCGCACGCCCGAGGAAATCAGAGAGCTGTTTTCCAAGCTCATCGGCAAGCCCGCGCCAGAGGATTTCCGCATCTTCCCGCCGTTCACGTCTGACTTCGGCAAGAACATTACGGTGGGGCGCAATGTTTTCTTCAATAGTGGCTGCCGTCTGCAGGACCAGGGAGGCATCACGATTGGGGACAACGTGCTCGTAGGTCATAACGTGGTCATGGCGACGCTCGACCACGATCTTGACCCCGCCAAGCGCGCTGTGCTTCATTGTGCACCTATCGTTATCGGCGACGATGTATGGATCGGTGCGAACGCGACCATCGCCAAGGGCGTGACCATCGGCGATGGCGCGGTGGTTGCTGCAGGTGCGGTTGTGACGCGCGATGTGCCGCCGCGCACCATCGTAGGCGGCGTTCCGGCTCACGTTATCAAGACAATTGACTAACGATTGCAGGAACACGTCTACACATACTTACTTTCAAAAAGAAACCAACCTTCTGTAGGGGTGCTTAACACCTTCTGTAAAGGGTTGAGAAATTGCGAATATGCGCAGGTGAGCAAGCGTAAAACGCGCCGTGTCGTGCTAGAATGCCAAACGCAGGCGCGTTAGCGCCATCTTTTGTGATGCCGTCGTGAATTTCCCCATGAAATTCGTGCGCATCCAAGGGATGTTGGGTATAATACTCGGCTGCCGCTTTATCAGGATAAGGGAAAAGGGAAGATACTTGGCGAAGCAAGACGTTATCGAACTCGAAGGCACGGTTCTCGAAGCACTGCCCAACGCTATGTTCAAGGTGGAGCTTGAGAACGGTCATCAGATTCTGGCCCATATCTCCGGCAAGATGCGCATGCATTACATCAAGATCCTGCCGGGCGATAAAGTGACCGTTGAGCTGTCCGTGTACGACCTGTCGCGCGGACGCATCACGTATCGCTTCAAGTAACGCGCTTCCTCGCGCCGGCGCCACGTCGGGGCAAGGGGGCGCCTTATTGCGCTCTGAAGCAGGGGAGCGGAACCCCTCAAAACCGCCGGGCGGGAGCCCGAAAGCATCCATATGACAACCATCGCCTGCGGCTGGGCGTGTTGCATAGAGTAAAGGAAAACATGGTTCCCCTAGAGGCTTAACCGTCGCCGAAGGGAAGCCGCACATTCAAAGGAGACAAACATGAAGGTCCGTCCTTCGGTCAAGAAAATGTGCGACAAGTGCAAAATTATCCGACGCCACGGCAAGGTGCTCGTGATCTGCGAGAACCCCCGTCACAAGCAGCGTCAGGGCTAAGAGAGGAAGGCTAGTACTACTATGGCACGTCTTTTTGGTGTCGACCTCCCTCGCGAGAAGCGCATCGAGATCGGCTTGACCTATATCTACGGCATCGGCAACACCACCGCCAAGAAGATCATTGCAGAGACCGGCGTTGATCCGGACGTCCGCGTGAAGGACATCTCTGAGGAAGATCTCGGCAAGATTCGCGAATACATCGACAAGAACCTCACCGTCGAGGGCGACCTGCACCGTGAGGTTTCTCAGAACGTCAAGCGCCTTATGGAGATCGGCTGCTACCGTGGCCTGCGTCACCGCAAGGGTCTTCCCGTCCGCGGCCAGCGCGCGCACACCAATGCCCGCACCCGCAAGGGTCCGCGCAAGCAAATCGGCGGCAAGAAGAAGTAGGGGTATTTGACACATGGCTAAGAAGAACGTTCGCACCACCCGCATCAAGCGCTCCGAGCGCAAGAACATCGCGGTGGGGCAGGCTCACATCAAGAGCACTTTCAACAACACCATCGTTTCCATCACCGATCCTCAGGGTAACGTGATTTCCTGGAATTCTGCCGGCACCGTGGGCTTCAAGGGCTCCCGTAAGTCCACCCCGTTCGCTGCGCAGATGGCTGCCGAGCAGGCCGCCAAGACCGCCATGGAGCACGGCCTCAAGAAGGTCGCCGTCTTCGTGAAGGGCCCCGGCTCGGGTCGCGAGACCGCTATCCGCTCGCTGCAGGCTGCCGGCCTCGAAGTGGCCTCCATCCAGGATTGCACCCCCATCCCGCACAATGGTTGCCGTCCGTGCAAGCGTCGTCGCGTGTAGTTCAGAAAGGATCGAATCACTATGGCAATCAATAGGACCCCGGTTCTTAAGCGCTGCCGCCAGCTCGGGATCGATCCCGTCGTGCTAGGCTACAGCAGCAAGAAAGAATCCATTCGCCAGCCCAAGCGTCGCCGTAAGGAATCCGAGTACGGCATGCAGCT
Source organism: uncultured Slackia sp. (assembly GCF_944321625.1). Lineage (GTDB taxonomy): Bacteria > Actinomycetota > Coriobacteriia > Coriobacteriales > Eggerthellaceae > Slackia. The sequence continues at coordinate 19,013 of NZ_CALUMA010000047.1, read as the reverse complement.
GCGCGAGAAGCAGAAGGCCAAGTTCATCTATGGCGTTCTGGAGAAGCAGTTCCGCGGCTACTTCAACAAGGCCAAGCGTATGCCCGGCATCACCGGCGACAACCTGATGCAGATTCTCGAGTCTCGTCTGGACAACGTCGTGTTCCGTCTGGGCTTCGCCAAGACCCGCAAAGAGGCTCGTCAGGCTGTGTCCCATGGCCACATCCTGGTGAACGGCCGTCGCGTGGACATCCCGTCCTTCCGCGTGCGCCCCGGCGACCTGGTGGCCGTGGCTCCCAAGGCCAAGGACATGCTGGTCACCAAGAATGCTATCGTTGCCAACGCGAGCGTTCAGGTTCCCGCCTGGCTCGAGGTCGACATCGAGAAGCTTCAGGGCAGCGTGCTCTCTCTTCCCAACCGCGATCAGATCGATTTGGACATCCGCGAACAGCTTATTGTCGAGCTCTACTCCAAGTAATGACCCGCGGCTGATTAGGAGGCTTACAAACTATGGCAGAGTTCATGAGGCCAACCGTCACAACCGAAGAAGTGAACGACACCGTCGCGCGCTTCATCGTTGAGCCGCTGGAGCGTGGCTTCGGCTACACGCTTGGCAACTGCATGCGTCGCGTTTTGCTGTCCTCCTTGGACGGTGCGAAGGCTACCGCCATCCAGATCGAGGGCGTGCAGCACGAGTTCACCACCGCCGAAGGCGTCATTGAGGACGTCACCAACATCGTCCTCAACGTGAAGGGCCTGGTGTTCTCGGCCCTGTCCGAGGATTACACTGAGGCCACGGCTACCATTTCGGCCGAAGGTCCCTGCACGGTGACCGGTGCCGACGTGCATGTTCCCGCTGAGTTCACGCTGATCAACCCCGAGCATGTGATCGCTACCGTCGCCGACGGCGGTACGCTGAACATGTCCATCCGCATCGGCGTGGGTCGCGGTTACGTTTCGGCTGAGCGCAACAAGCGCACCGAGGATCCCATCGGCATCATTCCGGTGGACAGCCTGTTCTCGCCCGTGCGCCGCTGCACCCTCGCGGTCAGCGACACGCGTGTGGGCCAGCGCACCGACTTCGACAAGCTGGTGCTCGAGGTGGAGACCGACGGCTCCATCGCCCCTAACGAGGCGGTGTGCCGTGCGGCCAACATCATCAACCAGTACATGGGCGCGTTCCTCGGCCTGGCCGACATCGTCGACGAGGAAGAGGGCGAGATTCCGTCCATCTTCGCGCCGGAGGGCCAGGAGGCCAACGCCGAGCTCGATAAGCAGATTGAGGACCTGGACCTTTCCGTCCGTTCCTACAACTGCCTGAAGCGCGCGGGTATCCACTCCGTGCGTCAGCTGGTCGAGTTCTCCGAGAACGACCTGCTCAACATCCGCAACTTCGGTGCCAAGTCCATCGAGGAGGTCAAGGACAAGCTGATCTCCATGGACCTGAACCTGAAGCAATAGCTACGAGGAGATTTACCGATGAGGCATTACAAGAAGGGCCGCAAGCTGGGCACCGATGCCGCCCACACCAAGGCCATGAAGAAGTCCTTGGTTCAGGCGCTGTTCCTCAATGACCGTATCAAGACCATTGAGTCGCGCGCCAAGGAAATCCGTCCCGACGTGGACCGCATCATCACCTGGGCCAAGCGTGGCGACCTGCACTCTCGCCGTCTGGCCATCGCCAAGCTGGGCGACAAGGAACTGGTGCGTGAGGTGTTCGCCAAGGTCGAGCAGGGCATGTGGGCCGACCGCCAGGGCGGTTACACCCGCATCATGAAGCTCGGTCCCCGCAAGGGCGACAACGCCCCTATGGTCATCATGGAGCTCGTGACCGAGCCCGTGGCCAAGAAGGCTGAGAAGACCGAGGCTCCCGCCAAGAAGGCCGCTCCCAAGAAGGTCGCCAAGGCCGAGGAGGAAAAGGTCGAAGAGGCTGCTGAGGAGAAGGTGGAAGAGGTCGAGGCCGCTGACGAGGCCAAGGCTGAGGAAGCCGCCGAGACCGAGGCTGCTGAGGCTCCCGCCGAGGAGGAGAAGAAGGCCGAATAGCCTGAACTCTTTTACTTGCAAAACGCCGTCCGTTTGGGGCGGCGTTTTTGTATGTCGCGCCTCGAAGGCGCTTGTGCCGTTGCAAGGCCGCCATGTGCCCCATCTAGCCGCGTTGGTCAAGCCTACGTATCTAAAACACGCTACGCTTGCTCTTCGCGTCTGCCTGGGGTGCTGGCGGCCTTCTGCTGTTGCAGGTGCGGATAAAGCACGTATCGGCAACGTCATGGCAACCGATTGATGCGGTGCAGTCCTGCACTCCGTTTGCGTCCGCCGACGTGGTAGGATAAGGGAAAGCCCGAAATCGGGATCAACGCGAGCGAGGTTCATTGGTTTTCGCCCGCACTATCATAAGGAGGGCATCATGTCTGAGATGGGTAAGCTTATCAACGATGCCATCGACAAGGCGCAGGAGTTCGCGGGCGAGATGAAAGCCGCCGGCGACAAGGTCATCGACGCTGTTCAGGAGCAGGCTCCCGTTGTCATGGAAAGCGCGAAGGCGAAGACCGAGGAGCTTCTTGACCAGGCTCAGAAAAACTTCCCCGAGGTCATGGACGATGCGAAGGCTGCAGCTGAGAAGGCGATGGACGCTACCAAGTCGGCCGCCGAAAAGGTCATGGACGTGACCTCGAGCGTTGCCGAGAAAACGGTCGACGCCACCAAGGAAGTGGCCGATCGTGCGGCTGATGCCACCAAGGCTACCGTCGAGCGCATCACCAAGAAGGACGAAGAGAAATAGCGCGTTTCGCCCTTTGTCTGACACGTTGCCAAACGATGGGTGCTTTGACAGCTGTCTCGTATTGTCGGTTTCACATTAATTCGTGGTTGTGCGATGTGGGCCGATGAACGATGGGTTGCGTGAACGAATTGTTGGATGTTTGCACCATAGAAAACCCGTGGTAGAACCTATGACGGGGTCATTTCGGAAGGAGGCTTCGGTCTCCTTCTTTTATACTGGGCGAATGCCGATTTCGAAAGAACATATCGTTTCGCACCGTTCGCTTAACGCGCAAAGCGCCATTTCTCTTGATGATGCCTCTGCCGTCGGATGTGACTTGTCGCGCGACCCCGATACGTCCGATGCTCCTCAGGGCTACCAGGGTCGCCGGCGTGGGCTACGTCCTGACCCGCGGATTTCCATCGTTGCCACCCTCGCGTATTGCATAGCGGTGTTCTTGGTGGATACGTGGGTGGGCATGGCGACATTCGCCCTTATAGTTGCTGCGGTGCTCGGCGCCATGGGGGTGCATATCGGGCAAATCCTCAAGAGCATCATTCCACTTCTATTCATATTGGCGTTTACCGTGGTCGCGCATATTCCCCAGGGCATCGATGAGGGCTTTTTCTACGCCCTTCGCATTCTTTTGCTGGCGCTTGCCACGCTTGCCGTGGCGTTCTCCTATGACGACTCGCAGTTCGTGCGCGCGTTCTCTTCGTTTGGTCGTCCGCTGCGCGCTCTGCACGTGCCCGTCGACGACATAGCCACCATGTTCTCCATTGCGCTGCGATTCATTCCGGCGGGCATGGAGGAATTCAAGCGCGTTGCCAACGCCCAGCGCAGCCGAGGCGCCCAGCTTGACGAAGGCGGCGCAATTGCCCGCGTGCGGTTATGGGGCAACGTTCTGGTGCCCATGCTGGTGGGTTTGTTTCGCCGCGCCGGCGCGCTCGCCCAGGCAATGGAGGCGCGCTGTTACGGAAGCGCCGCTCGCCGCACCAGCCTGCACGGCGACGAGCGCCTCGGTGCAGGCGATGTTGTCGCTACGGTTTTCGCTTGCGCAGTAATCGTTATGTTGGGAATAGCGCTCTGATGGTTCGACCCGTCAGAGTGGTGTGACCTTGCGGTTCGTGCTCCTAACTTGCCAGTATTCCCTCACAACCTTGCGGTTTTCTTGCCTATTTCTGACCCGTTTCTGACCAGGTAAAACGTGACGGTAACAAATCTGTGGGCAACTATGGAGAATGTCGGTGCTGTGCGAGAGAAAAACGTCGAGGGACTAGCCTTCCATGTATGGCGATCATTCTTTCAGACATATCCGCTGCGCTTTTCTGGGAGTCGTATCATTCCGCGTCGTACCCGAATGCTCGACGGGGTTTGTCGACATGTCTCGACTCGCCCCTTTGCGAGCGTGATATCGAGAGAATGAAAAGATTTCTGCCGAAGTGCGCATTCGATAGGCTTCATGTGCTTGTTACGAAACCTGAGTTGAGGCGTACGCTTAAGGAGGGGGTGTGCCACGTTCATTCGGGGGAGCTTCCGCCTGGTTCATTATTCCAAATTGCAGACGATACATTCGTCGTGTCTCCTGAATTGAGCTATGTAGAAATGGCACGACATCTCACGGTCGAACAGCTGATTCACTTCGGAATGATGCTCTGTGGCATATTTTCGCGTGAGCCACTTGCCCTTGATGCATCCTTGGGCGAAAACAGTCCGACATTGCGAGGTGAAAAGAGGAACTTGGCGCGCCGTTCGCCTCTGACCACTGTCGCAAACCTGTCGACGTATATCGAACAGCTTCAAGACTTCAAACATGTTCGCGCATTGAAAGGCATCAAAGTAGCCACGAGAGCCCTCCCCTATATTATCGAGAGAAGCCGCTCCCCGATGGAATCGTCTTTGACGATGGCGCTCACCTTGCCGTATCGATTGGGAGGCTGCTCAATGCCTAAGCCCGCTCTCAATTGTCCGATTTTCATTGATCCGTCTCTTGTTCCATCTGGCGGTGGAGTGCGCTGGGATGCGCGCGGACTGCCTTACTTTGAATGTGACTTGGTTTGGGGAGATGCTGGAAAGGTCATTCTTGAGTATCACGGAGACGAAACTCATTTCACTCGTGAGGGTGTCGAGAAGGATGCAAGAAAGGCGAGGATATTGGCTGCGTCGGGATATTCGGTTCACGTTGCGACGCGTGTGACGATGTCTTCATCGCTGAAATTCTGGGATCTAGTTAATGGTCTTCGGCAAGAACTTAAGTTCAGGCTTCAGCCAGGAGTGAGCGATTTCAAGAAGAGAAACGAAAGGCTGAGAAACTTGCTGAAAGGTGATTATCTCCAGTCCGTCAGGATCAAAGACAGAGCGATGTGTAGTCGATGACAGTATGGGGCTTACTTGGCGAGCATGGGAATGGTCAATAATGCGTGAGCGCTGAGCGATTGGAGCGCACTGGTGAGCGTCAAGGGCGGCTGGGGCACGTTGGCGAGCACTGACGAGCATCGGAGGCGGGTGGAGCGTTTTGATGAGCACCGGGGTGAGGAATCATACGAAACGAGATGTTGAAAAAGAGCTTATGTGCATGCTTTTGCGGGGTGGATGCTGAAAAATCACTTATATGTACTCGTGAAAACGCCGGATTGGTTGCAGAGCGTATTGAGATGAATAGATTCCAAACGCGTGAACTGGGATTATGCAGAAGAGGCTGATATTGGCGAGCAAGGCGAAAGATACTAAGTGAATTGATGCAGTACAGATAAGGCATTTTTCAGCAGGACCGCGCCCCGCATGTGCATTTAAGGCAAAATTCATCCGCATTGATCTTATGGGGCACGATGTCCGGCCGTCAGCTAGGGTGAATGGTCAACTCGAATGTGCCAATCATGCGCCTTGTGGTGTCCGCCCGCCTACACGCGTGCGCGGCTGCCGGGAGTGTGGTATACAATCGCATTATCCGTGCGCTTGGCATGGATGGGCGCGCAAAAGGCGTTGACGCAATCAGGTGTCGGCGCTCCATCGGCGCGTTGCGTTCAACGAAATGAGGAGGCATTCTCACATGAGCATCATCTTCGATGTGTACGGTCGCGAGGTCCTGGATTCGCGCGGCAATCCCACTGTCGAGGTAGAGGTCACGCTGGACGACGGGTCGTTCGCCCGCGCCATCGTTCCCTCCGGTGCGTCTACGGGCGCGTTCGAGGCCGTAGAGCTGCGTGATGGCGACAAGGGCCGCTATCTGGGCAAGGGCGTGCAGAACGCTGTTGCCAACGTGAATGAGGAAATCGCCGAGGCGCTTATCGGCATGGATGCGTGCGACCAGCGCGCCATCGACGCCGAGATGATCGACCTGGACGGCACGCCCAACAAGGGCCGTCTGGGCGCGAACGCCATCCTGGGTGCGTCGCTCGCCGCCGCTCGCGCCGCTGCGGAATCTGCCGAGCTGCCTCTGTACAAATACGTGGGTGGCGTGAATGCCAACGTGCTGCCTACGCCCATGATGAACATCCTCAACGGCGGCGTGCATGCCGATAACAACGTGGACTTCCAGGAGTTCATGATCATGCCCGTGGGCGCCGAGAGCTTCGCCGAGGGCCTGCGCTGGTGCGCCGAGATCTATCACACGCTCAAGAAGGTCCTGCATGACGCGGGCCTGGGCGGCGGTGTCGGCGACGAGGGCGGCTTCGCTCCCAATCTCAAGACCAATGAGGAGCCGCTGAAGTACATCACCGAGGCGTGCGAAAAGGCCGGCTACAAGCCCGGTACCGACATCATGTTCGCCATGGACCCCGCATCCACCGAGTACTACAACGCCGAGACCGGCATGTACGAGCTGGCGGGCGAGGGCGTGTCCTACACCAGCGAGCAGATGGTCGATTACTGGGAGAAGCTGGTTGACAAGTACCCCATCATCTCCATCGAGGACGGCATGGCCGAGGAGGATTGGGATGGCTGGAAGATGCTGACCGACCGCATCGGCGATCGCGTGCAGCTGGTGGGCGACGACCTGTTCGTCACCAACCCCGCGCGCCTGAAGAAGGGCATCGAACTGGGCGTTGCGAACGCTATCCTGGTGAAGGTGAATCAGATCGGTAGCCTGACCGAGGCGCTCGAGGCCGTGCAGATGGCCAAGCAGGCGGGCTATGCGTGCGTGATCAGCCACCGTTCCGGCGAGACCGAGGACACCACCATCGCTGACCTTTCCGTTGCCACCAACGCTGGCCAGATCAAGACCGGCGCTCCGTGCCGCAGCGACCGCATCGCCAAGTACAACCAGCTCATCCGCATCGAAGAGGAGCTGGAAGGTTCCGCCCAGTACGCTGGCTTGAACGCGTTCTACAACATCAAGCGCTAGATGCGAGCTGTGGCCTTGGACGCGAGGCATGGCGTGCGGGCTCGGGAATAAAGCCAGAGCGTCGCGGCAGTGATTCTCGCAGCGGGGCTTTATGCTAGAGGCGCATCAAGAGGGCGGCCGACCCACTTTCGGGTCGGCCGCCTTTTGCGTTGCGTGCTTTTCGCGATGGAGACGAGTCGTCGGGAACCAAGTAAGTTGCTAGCGCCCGGCTGCTCTTTCTAGCTCGGGCAGGGCGTCAACCAGATTGCCTTCCAATGCGACGATATAGGCTTTGCGCTGAAAGCACTCCTGGAAGTTATGGAATCTGCCGTCGTGTTCGCCATAGGTCACATCAAGCACAATGCCGCAATAGGGTGCGAGGCGGAACCTCGTGCTGTCTATCCATCTCCCGTACCGCGTCTTGGCAACGTACTCTTTGGATTGATAGCCGTCCAATGCATTGCCGCATGGAATGGTTTCTCTGGAGGCGTGGCCGTATTCCAGGTGCGAACACCCAATGAGTCTCAAGGCATGGCTGGCATCGAGCTTGTTGCAAAGATCTACGGCTCGCTGTGCTTGCTGAAGCCAGCGTTGATAGTCTGCATACCATTTTTCGAATCGGGGATTTTTCTTGTCGCTTAGGCGATAGAGCTTCGCTGCGTTGTCCACCCAATCCTGGGGATAGGGCGTTTTGAAGTCGGGTGTAGAAGAGAACACGAATATGCGAAGAACCCACGAGCGATAATCGTCGGGAAAGAGTCGAGTTGCGGTTTCGGCGGCCTCCGCAGCCTGATTGAACATCTCCGCTTGGCAAAGCTTTGTGCATCTGTCCGAAAGCGCTGCGATTGAGTTGGGCGAAGGAGTAGAGCTTTGTCCCTGTAAGGCCTTTGCCGTCACGTACGCATTGCTGCAATAGGGACAAATTCCCGCATCGGTCTGAGGGTCGACGGGAATCGATTTGCCGCACAGAGGGCATTTTCCTTCTACCATGCTTACTCCTTAGCCTGTTTGACTTAGCATGCGAGCATTGTCACGGTGTCAGCATAAACTATTGAGGCGACGCGGACGCGGCGGACGAGCAGCGTTTCGTGCGCTTTGGGGCAAAATGCACGGAACACGAGTTTAAGGGAGTGCTAACTAGGTCATCCCGAATGGCGTTTCAATTACAATATGAGGCACAGAGGGAGAGAATTACGTTCGGCGGATCGTAGTGCAGCAAGCTGGTCTGCTGAGGCATTTGGGAGGGAATAAAGCTCGGCATGAAAAACGATATGGTGATTCGTCAGCTGAAGTGCGGCCCGGGGTTTCGTGCGTTTTTAGGGTCGGGGCTGTTTTGGGCTTGGTTTGACGCGCTTTTCATGGGTGCATTTTTTCCGGGGCAAAAGGGCATCATGCCGGAAGCGTGCACAATGCTTGTGTTTTCCCTCAGCATCATTCCGTACATTCTTGTTTTAGCGCGCGGTTCTCTGGTCATGCGCGCGATCTCCCATAATCGATTCATTGTTGGATTGGGCGTGGCGGGGACATGCGGCGCTCTTCTCTGTATCGCTTCGGGTATGCTGATGAGTCCTCCTTTACTCGTGTTTGGCTCGCTGCTCAGTGGGGCGTTCATGGGATTTCTCACACTTGCTTGGGGCGGTATCTACAGCAAAGAGGGCGCTGTCTCAGCTATGGCGTATCTCGCGGGAGGTTTCGCGGTTGCCATTGTCATCGACATTCCGCTGCTGCTCATGATTCCCGAGGGACGTGCTTTTTCTTTTGCGTTGTTGCCGCTTGCTTCGGCGCTGTGTTTTGCATCATTGGGCAAAGATAGTCGTGCGTACGTAAAACGCCCTGAATTACCTCCTTCGTCCGGGGGCGTTCACAGTATTCTGCGCAATTACCTTGGCGTGCAGCTTTCCATTCTCTGCGCGCTTTGTCTGGTTATGTTCGGATTCGGATATATCCAGCACATCGTATCGTTCTCCGAGAGCGTTATGAATGGCGGAGTGATTATCCAGGTGGTGCGTGGCATTGTCGGTATCGTTTTGTTTGGTTTTATTGCCATGAATCCTTTGCGCTCAAGCATTGCGTATCGTATTGGCCTGCTCGCCATTATTGCGGGATTCATGATTATGGCGTTCCTTTACGGTACGGATGTCTTCTGGATTCCCGGGGCGATTTTCATTGGCGGCTACACGGTGTTCGACGTGTTGAAATGGGTGGCGTTCTCGCAAATAGCATTTTCGCAATCTAAGATGCCAATCAAGACCATTGCGGTCATGCGTCTTGCTGATGCGGTATTTCTCGCGCTCGGTTTGGGCGTCGGTCTGGCACTCAACGCGAATCCTGCGGGTCATGCATATTCCGCGCAAGAAACCATGGTGGTGGGGTATGCCATGGTGATCGCTATCGTGCTGCTGCTGGGAAGTGAAGATATCTGGAGCCTGTTTAGGTTTGGTCGCGGCAGGGTGGGAATGGATGTCGAAGAGGGCGCTCAGGGTAATGCTGTTGAAGTATGGGCTCAGCGGTGGGGCCTTACTCAGCGGGAAACCGATGTGCTGGAGTGTCTTGCGGCGGGCAGGACTCAGCCGTGGATCGCCGAGAACCTCAGTATCTCCGAGAGCACCGTGGGAACCCATGTGCGCCATATCTATCAGAAGGCAGACGTGCATGGAAGGCAAGAGTTATTAGATTGCCTGGTCAGCATCCCATCATGTGATTCACACGATGGGCTTGATGCCATTGGCAGAAACACCTGATTTGTGAAAATCCGGTAATTCGCACGTTGCGCACGCAACGCTCCTTGTTCGAAAGTTTCTTCAGCGCCAAAAGGTGCCGCATGGCGAAGAAAAGAAAGGCGCCATGCCGTTCTGAATGAGGGAACAAGGAGGGAATCATGGACGTTTCTCGCAGGAATTTTCTCAAGGGCTCGCTGACCGCTGGTGCCGTTGTGGCCGCCGGTGCTGCTCTGGCAGGTTGCAGCCCGTCGGGCTCCACGTCTTCTGACGGCGGCAGCACCACGGCTTCTGCCTCCACCGCGCAGACTGGTGAGCAGCTCCACACCTGGGAAATCAAGCCTGAGGCCATTTCCGATGTGGCTGAGACCAAGGATTACGACATCGTAATCGTGGGTGGCGGCTTTGCCGGCAACTCTGCAGCTGAGGCTGCTGCTCGCAATGGCGCTACGGTCGCCGTTATCGAGCAGAGTGACGGCATCCAGTGTCACGGCATCGACGTTGCCGCTATTGGCAGCAAGTGGAAGTTGGACAACGGCGTCGATATCGACATCGATGAGGCCTGCAAGCTTCTGTTCCTGTGGTCGCAGCAGACCACCAATTACAACCTGATTCGCACCTGGGCGGAGCAGACCGGCCCTGTTATGGACTACATCGAGGAGATGTGCGAGGCTCAAGGCGTCCACACCGTGACCGCTCTGTCCAAGACTGCGAAGTATGGATGGGAAGAGCTGCCCGAGCGTTGGCGCGTGTATCCCGATGCTGTGTCGTTCGTGACCGACGCCGATCCCGGCTCGACTCGTGCTGACAGCAAGACCTGCAACTGGAATCTTGTTGAGGCTCTTTATAAGAACGCCACCGATAATGGCGCCGAATACTTCTTCAACACTCATGCGGAGCAGCTTGTGGGCGATGCCGAGAGCGGAATCACCGGCGTCATCGTGACCGACGCTGATGGCAACCACGTGCAGTACAACGCTGCGAAGGGTGTCATTCTGGCCACCGGCGACATCGGAGGCAACCAGGAAATGATCGATTGCTGGGCTCCCATCTGCAATCGCGCCGACGGCAATGTGTACACTCCTGAGAACGGTAACAAGGGTGACGGTATTCTGATGGGTTGCTGGGCAGGTGCCGCTCTGTCCAAGAGCCCCGCTGCTCCTATGGTTCATCAGTACACCCCCGACTCGAAGAGCTTCAACCTCACCGCATTCGTGATGAGTTGGCTGGCCGTTAACCGCAATGGCGAGCGCTATGGCGCCGAGCTCCCGTTCGAGCCGTATCTGACTAGCGCCCGCATGAACACTCCGGGCAATATGGCATGGTCTATCTTCGATTCTGACTACGAGAAGTATGTCAAGCAGCAGTGGCCCACCAACTACGATGTGCAGCTTGAAGGCCTCGATGAGGAAATGGCGAAGCGCCTTGAGGATGGTAGCCTGATTCAGGCTGACACCATCGAAGAGCTGGCCGAGAAGCTGGGCGTTCCCGCCGACAAGCTTCAGGCATCTGTCGACGAGTACAACACTGCTTACGCCAATGGCAAGGACGTGCGCTTCGATGTGCCTGCGCAGTTCCTCTCCGAGATTAAGACTGCTCCGTTCTATGCCACTCCGGTTGTGTGCTCTGTGCTGACCATCCCGATGGGTCTGCATGTGGACGACAACTCCCAGGTGTGCACCGAGGACGACGAACCCATTCCTGGCCTGTTCGCTATCGGCAACGTTCAGGGCGACTTCTTCGGTCTGAACTATCCTGTGCATTGCCCCGGCATCAGCCACAGCCGTTGCGTTACGTTCGGCCAGCTGGTCGGCGAGGCTCTGGCGAAGGACAGCGTTCTGACCGAGATTGAATTCGAATAACGATTAGATCGCGTGCTCGTAACTACCCGATAGGCGATTTGCTCGAATGAGCGCACCCTCCCAATCGCCGAATCCCTTATGGCGGCCGACTCACCCCTCCCGGGTCGGCCGCTTTTTGCGTTTCGGTGCTTTTCGGCAACGGAAGCGAGCGTCGAAAGACAAATCAAACGCGATACGGTGCAGTTTTCTTCAAAGTGCTCAAGCAGCTTGAAATTAGTGGGCTTTTTGAACTGGGTCGATGCGTGTGGGATTAGGCAGCTATTTAACGGGGTATTAGAAAACCGCACCGTATCGCGTTTTGTTTCTTGGGTCGGGCTTTGATGGGGGCATCCTTGGGTCGGACCCTGATAGGGGAACATCCTGCCCCATCCCTGTGCGGTTCTTTTGCTCGCGGTTTTGTCGGTCATTACGCTTTGGAGTCGGTATTCCTATGCTGGAGGAATCCTTCGGGGGCGGTTTCAAAAGTACCCGTGAATCCTAAATGCATAAAAATGCCTTAAAGTGCAATATTACTGAATAATATGCAATTTTCCCTATGAATTGAGCAAAGCGAGGAGTATTCTGTGCGGTATACCTCCGATACGCGACGTTAGGCGATTCTTAACGTGCGGCCAATTGCGTGACGTCGTTGCATGCGGCGCGCATGCGGGCAAATCTCACGCGGTGCTCGGAGGGCGCATCTGGCGGTCATGCCAGACGGAAGGCGGGTTGAGAGGAAAGCAGGGCATCATGGCAAACCTCGCGCAAGGCGGCGGAAACAAGATTAACGACCCCAATGGTCTTTCGCTTCCGCATCTTATCGCTGCCGTTATCGCTGCCGTTGTGGGCGGCGGCGTATTCACGATGGCGGGCGATATGGCGGCTGCGGGCGCCAACACCGGAGCCGTGCTCATCGGTTGGCTTTTGTGCGGCATCGGCGTGTTCTGCCTGATGATGTGCTTCTTCGGCTTGAGTCGCTATAAATCAGAGCTCACGGGCGGCATCTTTGCCTATGCGCGTGCAGGCTTTGGCAAGTTCCTTGGTTTCACCTCGGTCTACGGCTATTGGGTTAGCTGCCTGCTTGCCACGGTTTCCTACACCGCACTGATGTTTTCCAGCCTGGCATACTTCTTTCCGGTGTTCGGCGAGGGCAACAACCTGCCGTCTGTCATTGGCGCTTCCATCATCACCTGGATTTGCTGGGCGCTGGTGGCTCGCGGCGTGAAGGTTGCCGCTACGGTGAATATCCTCACCACCATCTCCAAGGTAGTGCCGCTGTTTGTGGCGATTGTGGCCATCATCCTGTCCATGCACTTCGATCCCGCTGTGTTCATGGATAACTTCTGGGGCGAGCCCGACGGGCTGCCGCTGTGGGACCAGATTCTGGGCGTTGTGGGCGTGAGCATCTGGATTTTCCTGGGCATCGAGGGCGCCATTGCTATCTCGGGTCGCGCTAAATACAGCAAGGACGTAGGCCGCGCCACCATCATCGCGTTCTGCGGTATTCTGGCCACGTACCTGCTGGTGTCCATCCTTTCCATGGGCATCATGCCGCGCGCAGAGCTGGCCGAGCTGGCCAATCCGTCTATGGCGGGAGTGCTCGAGGCGTGCGTGGGCCCGTGGGGCGGCGCACTGATCAGCCTGGGTGTGGCGCTGTCGCTTTTGGGGTCCATGCTGGGCTACACCATCCTCTCTTCCGAGGTGCCGTTCGAGGCGGCTGAGCAGGGGGTGTTCCCCAAAGCGTTCGCGAAGATCGGCAAGGCGGGCGGCCCCATCGTCACCTGCACGGTGAGCTGCGCCGTGGTTGAGCTGTTCCTCGTGGTGCAGCTTTTCTCCGAGCAGACCTACCAGTTCTTCTACAGCGTGAGCGTATCCATGATTCTGGTGCCGTATTTCTTCGGCACGCTGTTCGCGCTGGTGTGTGCCATGAAGAAGGATGGCTTCGCGAATGCGAGCGGCTCGACTGTGACCTTCTATCGCGTGGCGGGTCTTGTCGGCTTTCTGTATAGCGTGTTCCTGGTGTACGCGGGCGGCATGCAGGGCCTCATGATCACCACAATCCTGTTTGCCCCTGGCATCATCCTGTATGCGGTGGGCGAGAAGCAGCATGGCGAGCCGGTGCTTCCGAAGGCCATCGACAAGATTGTGGCTGCAGCCATCGTGGTGTTCTTCGTGGTCAGCATCTACTTGATCGCCACGGGTCAGATTGCGGTGATTTAGTTCCGTCGCATGAAAACGACGAATTAGTTTTGAAGGGGCTCGCACTTTGGTGCGGGTCCTTGCTTTTGTGGTACCATAATTGGACAGCTCAAGGCATTACCCGAACCATAAACACACCACGATGCATCAAGGAGCGCTCTGTTCTTATGGCCCGTCAAGGCAACATCATTTCTTTTGACGACGCAAAACGCTACGCTTCGTCTCGTTCATCTGCGGAAACGTACCGTTCTATCGCATATTCGCGCGCTTCTGGTTCATCCGATTCGGGTGCGTTTGCGCCTTTGGATGCTTTTGACGATATCACTCCTTTCGAAAGCCCGTTCTCCGCTGCGGGCAGCGGTCGCAGACAGGCGTCTTCTCGCTCGTCCTATTCCGCTCGGTCCTTGCGGGCATCGGGTAGCGAATTTTCCACCGTCTCCCGTTCGGGACGCATCTCGCGCCCGACCCCTAGCTGGTATGACGCCGATGACGCCGCGGATTCACGCCCTTCTCGCGCCTCTCGCTCCTCGATGCGAGGCTCTTCCGCCGAAGAACGCCAAATTGCGTCGCGTCCTGCGGTCGAGTCCTATGACGAATTCGCCGAGGAAAACGATCTTCCCGCCCGCAATTCCCGACAGAGCAAAAAGAAGCAGCGCCTCAAGGAAAAAGCCGAGAAGATGTTCGCCCATCAGTTCGGCGGCTCTGATGCTGCGGCGGATTCCGGCCCGCGTGCCGCTGTCTACAAGGGCGAAATGGGTAAGAGCCATAAACGCGCCTTCGCCGAGATGGGCGGAACGCAGCGCGGCGCCCGTTCTTCCGCACGGTCCGATGCGGGCAAGGCGAAGAAGATGCGTTCGGTCACGGCATCGCGCATCGCGGTGGCGGTCGGATGCCTGGTGTGCGTTGCGGCCGTTCTGCTGTTCCTGTATCCCACGGCGCAGCAGGTCTATCTCGAATCGCGCGAGGAAGACCGCCTGCAGGCCGAATACGATGCCCTCATGGCGCGTAACGACGCCATGCAGGATCGCATCGATTACCTCAAGACCGACGAGGGCATCCAGGATGCCGCGCGCCAGCAGCTTGGCTGGGTGAAGGAAGGCGAGAAGGCCGTCGTGGTTGAGGGCCTGTCGGAGGATTCCTCCGACGCTGCTTCCGACGTGAATATCCAGATCGTCAGCGGAAGCATTCCTGCTCCGCAGACTTGGTATTCGCCGGTGCTCGATGTGATATTCGGCTATTCCGATCCTGCGTCTGTGCAAAAGACGCAGGGCGCATCTGCCCAGAGCGACCAGGCGCAAGGCGCCGAGTCCGGTGAAAACGATGGCGCCCAGGGCGAATCGTCGGGGGCCGGCCAACAGTAGCGAATTCGAAACGGGGGAGTGGCATGCGCGTTGCAGCTATCGACATCGGCACCGTAACAAGCAGGCTTTTCGTGGCGGACGTGACTGAGTCCGGCCTGCGGACGGTGGTCAGGCGAAGCGTCATCACCAATCTGGGCGAGGGCGTGGATGCGGCGGGCATGCTTTCTCCTGAAGCCATCGAGCGTACGGTGGAAACAGTCGCTGGCTATAAGCGCACGATAGACGAATGCTCTGCCGACGTTGCTGTCGACCGTGTAGTGGCGCTTGCGACTAGTGCAAGCCGTGACGCGGGCAATTCCGACGAATTCGTGCGCCGCCTGCGGGATGTGGGCGTGGAATTAACGGTCATTCCGGGCGAGCGCGAGGCGTATCTCTCGTTTCTGGGGGCATCCAGTGATTTCCGCGACGAGAATCTGCTGTTCGCTGACATAGGGGGCGGCTCGACGGAGCTGGCGTTCGGGCGCGCGTCTACGGGGGGCGATCCCTTGGTGCCTGAGGTCGATCTGCGAGCGAGCCATTCGTTCAACATCGGATGCCGCCGCATGACCGAGCGCTTCCTCAAAAGCGATCCGCCTTCGATTGCCGAGCTGTCCGACGCGCGCAACTGGGCCATCGAGGTGCTTCAACCGTTCTTTGAAGGAGGGCGTTTTGCGTGCGACCGCCTTGTTGCCGTCGCGGGCACTCCCACAAGCGTGGTGGCGGTGCGCGATGCGCTGGTGCCCTACGATTCGGAGAAAGTTCATGGCGCTCAAGTGACGCGTGCGGAATTCGACCGTGTGGCGCGCCGCATGTGCGCGCTGCCCCTTGCGGACCGTATGCGCGTGCCCGGTATACAGCCCAAACGCGCGGGCGTGTTCCCAGCAGGCGTTGTGATCATGGGGGCGGTCATGGAACTTGCGGGCGTCGATAGCTTCACGGCAAGCGAAAGCGACATCCTTAAGGGAATCGTGCTCGACGCGGCCCGCAGCGCATCGGGAGAGGAATCGGATTCATCGCTCTAATGGGTGCGTTTCGTGACCGAGGCCAGGTCTTGGTCACTTTTTGCTATTATGATTAATTGCGCCCAAAAGGCGTACGCTCGAAACGTGGGGGCGTGGCGGAATTGGCATACGCAGCGGACTTAAAATCCGCCGCCGCAAGGCTTGTGGGTTCGAGTCCCACCGCCCCTACCAGGAGAGGTAGTGGAACGACGCCGCATCGATTCGGGACCCGGCGGTGGGACTCGAACCGATGAGGTGGATTTCCGTTAAGAAAACTGCCCAGTGGGCAGTTTTCAGGAAATCGCCCGAGGGCTTTAGCCCGAGGGGTGCGCGCCGCCATCGGCGGCACGCGAGTCCCACCGCCCCTACCAGGAGAGGTAGTGGAACGACGCGTTCTTCCACCGCCCCTACCAGGAGAGGCATATATAACGAGTAGGCGGAAGTAGAAAGCCCGAGGCATGACGGCAGCTGAAATGAGAAAAGCAAGCATGGAAGAGCTTCTGGAGGCGGTCGCCAATCCGCCTGCAACGTTCGAGGAGTATTTGGACTCCTATGCGGAAACCGTGGGAGACCTGGTCAATACGTTCATCCCTCGCGGCACCCATCCTGACATGGATGCGTATCTGTACGACCCCCTGTTGAAGTACAGCCAAAACGGCGGCAAGCGCCATCGCCCCCTGATCTGCTTCGCGGCGTGCGTGGCGGTGGGCGGCGACGTTCGCAAGGCTGCTTCTGCCGCGTCTGCCATCGAGCACTTCCACACGGCGGCGCTCATCCACGACGATATCGCCGACGAGGCCACGCTGCGCCGTGGCGAGCCCTGCCTGCATCTGACCGAGGGAATCGGCCTTGCCATCAACGCGGGCGACCTCGCGCTTTCCCTGGTCAACGGCAGCGTGGTGAAAGACCCCAACCTGTCTGACGCCATCAAGGTGCGCGTGGTCACCGAGCTCATCGAGATGACGCGTCGCACCATCGAGGGCCAGGCGCTCGACCTGGGTTGGGCACGCGACAAGCGCTATGACATCACGCCCGAGGATTACCTGGTCATGGCCACGCACAAGACGGCTCACTATTCGGGAGCCGTACCGCTGGCCATCGGCGCCATCATCGGCGGCGGCACCGAGGCCCAGATCGAGGCCCTGCGCAACTACGGCCTGGACACGGGCCTGGCGTTCCAGATCCAGGACGACCTCCTCAACATCGAAGGCGACCCCGAGACCGTGGGCAAGGATTTCTGCAGCGATATCACCGAGGGCAAGCGCACGCTCATGGTGGTGCACGCCCTGCAGAACTCCGCGCAGCGCGACCGTCTGATCGAGATCCTCTCCAGCAAGACCACTGACCTGACCGTGCTGGCCGAGGCGGTTTCGATCATGCGCGAGAGCGGCTCGATCGAGTACGCGCGCAACTACGCCGAAAACCTGACAAGCATCGCCAAGAATCGCCTGGTCGACATGCTGGACGAGAGCCCCGCGCGCGACCTGCTGATTTCCATGGCGGATTATTTCGTTAACCGTTTGAAGTAAGGCACATCCATGACCGAGCAGACCATCTATCGCCAAGATTCCGAAGGGGAAGATTTCGAGCTGGGCGAACGCCTGCTGTACCTGCGTACGCCCAATTTCCGCGGGCGCGACGTGGAGGCGCTGCAGACGGCGCTGGGCGCGCTGGGCTTTGCCACGGGCGGCATTAGTGGCACGTTCGGCGCCTACACCGAGGGCGCGCTGCGCAAGTTCCAGGTGAACATGGGCCTTGAGGCCGACGGCATCGCCGGCGTTGAGACCTACGCCATTCTCAAGAACCTGCACAACGCGTGGATGGACAAGCCCCAGATCGAAGACCACGCCTACATGGGCTTCGCGCGCGCGGCGGGCGTGCTCGAACACCACGCCGTGTGCCTGTTCGGCACGGATGCCTTCTCTCGCAAGGTGGCTTCGTACATGTCCAACCTGGCACTCGCCACCAACCCGCGCTCCAAGATGGTGAGCGCCGAGACGCTGCTCGTGCCGCCTGACGCGGATATGCTTCTCGCGCACATCGTGTGCGAGGGCACGGCAATCGATCAGGGCACCCCGCGCGTGGTGTGCGACGATGCCGCTTCGCTCCCGCTGCGCATTTCGAGCGCTATCGATCGCGCGCGAGAGACTGCTCAGGAGGGGCGTCCGCTGCGCATCGTGATTGAGGTCGCAGGGGCCGCCGAAGGTGCCGACGAGGCGCGCCAGGATCAGGTGGCGCACCACGACGCCATCACGCTGCTCGACGCGTTTTGCGCCGCGTTCTCGTAAGGGAAGGGCAGTCGCGAGGGAGGGACAATTACCTCGCGTCATGTGAACGGTTTATGGCGTGCGCATGGCGAAGATGCCGCCTGCGGCACGCCATTCGCCGAATTTTGTTAAGGTATGCATGTTTTTTGCATTTGAAGGATCGCACGGAGGGCTTGCGCTTATGGCTGCAAACAAAACGAATCTGACGAGGCGTGCATTTATCGGAGGCGCGGCGGCGTTTGGTGCCGTGTCGATTGCGGTGCCGCGCGTTGCTTTGGCTGAGCCCACCTCCGCTGACGTGCAGGCCCAGGCCGATGCCGCCCGCGTCAAACTGGACGATATGCAGAAGCGCCTGAACCAGGCATCTGACGATTACTACACCGCCCTCAAGGAGCACGACACCGCCACGACCAAGATGGACGAGGCGCAGGCCAAGATCGACGACAATAACGCCAAGATTTCCGAGCTCCAGGAGAGCCTGGGCGGCCGCGCCCGCGGCATGTACCGCGACGGCCAGATCACGTTCCTCGACGTGCTTCTGGGCTCGTCCTCCTTCGACGACTTCCTGAAGAAGTGGGACATTCTGCAGA